>CBDTYX010000081.1:0-8109 GCA_965364745.1 uncultured Desulfovibrionaceae bacterium
AAGCCCTCCTGGGCCGAAACGGACAACGGCAACGATATCGCCAGACCCAGCGCGGCAAAAAAGACCGCCAACCAAACGTGCCGGCGTAAATTCCGCCAATATTCTTCTTTATGAATTACCTGTATATTTTTCATAGGCAGCCCTCACGCGTAATGACCTGAAATATATTGATACATTTCAGGTAAAAATTTTGCGGCGCATTTTTTAATAACTCCAGCGTTGCCCTTGCCCTTAAAACGCGAAACAGCTAGAATAATATTTTAAGCAGTTTGATCAGATCTGCAAGGAGTAGCACCGTGTCTCAAGATCGCACCAAAGCTTATACCCAGGCCGGGGTTGATATTAACGCCGGGAATTTGCTTGTTGAACGCATTGCCAAAATGGTCAAAGCCACCCGTACGCCGGGTGTGGTGGCCGACATCGGCGGCTTTGGCGGCCTGTTCAAGCCCGATCTTTCGGGCATGGAGGCCCCGCTTTTGGTGGGCGCCACCGACGGCGTGGGCACCAAACTCAAGCTGGCCTTTCAATTCAATCGGCACCATACTATAGGAATAGACCTCGTGGCCATGAGTGTCAATGACGTGCTGGTGCAAGGCGCGCGCCCGCTGTTTTTCCTCGACTATTTCGCCACCGGCAAGCTGGACGTGGATGTGGCCGAGCAGGTAATTTCCGGCATTGCCGAAGGCTGCCGCCAATCCGCCTGCGCGCTGCTGGGCGGGGAAACCGCTGAAATGCCCGACATGTACGCGCCGGGCGAATACGACCTGGCCGGCTTCTGCGTGGGTCTGGTAGATAACGATGAAGCTGTGGACGGTTCAACCGTGAGCGTGGATGACGTGCTCATAGGCCTGTCTTCTTCCGGCGCTCACTCCAACGGCTATTCGCTGATCCGCAAACTGTTCGACGCCAGCGGCCTCAAGGGTGACGACCCTTTCCCCGGTTCCGATCAATCCGTGGCTGAAGTGCTGCTGGAGCCCACCTATATTTATGTGGAAAAAATCCGCAACCTTATGCGCGATTTTCCCATCAAGGGTATGGTGCACATCACCGGCGGCGGTTTTTATTTCAATATTCCCCGCGTGTTGCCCAACGGGGTGACGGCGGACATTGATTTCAACGCCTGGCCGCAGTTGCCGGTGTTTAATTGGATTAAGGACCAGGGCAACCTCTCCTGGCCGGAAATGCTGACTATCTTCAACTGCGGTATCGGCTACATCCTCATTGTTTCGCCCGAGCACGAGGCCGATATTCATAACCGCCTGCGCGGCCTATCCCAGCCGGCCTGGACCATCGGCAAAGTTCGCCGCCAGACCAAGAGTGACAAAGAACAGGTTTTTATTAAATTTTAGTTGACCAGCCCGGCGGAGATGTCGCTCCTGCGGGCATGCACTCATGAACGTTTGCACTGTATTTTTTGCTTACCCAGGCTGTTTAGCCCAAAAAGGACGACACAACCATGTCTGACTGCTACCGAGTGGAAGTGGCCGCCCGTGAAGCCGGCTTTGACGCCGACGGCCGCGAGGCTTTGCAACATCTAAAAAATTGCGGTCTGACCGGCGTAACCGCCGTGCGCTCCGCCCGCGTCTATGAGCTCACCGGCGCGTTTTCCCAAGAAAACGCCCGCCATTTGGCCGAGGAGCTGCTCTCTGACCCGGTGGTGGAGAAATACAGCCTTGATGAGTCTGTATTCTCGCTTAAGCCGGGCGAGGGGCATTGGCTGGAAATCGGCAAACACGCGGGAGTCATGGAACCCGCCGAGACCTCCATCCGCAAAGGGGCAGGCCTGCTTGGCGTTAAGCTGGAGGGCATCCGGCTTATCCGCCGCTATCTGGTGTCGGGACAATGCGATCCCAAAGCCCTGAAAGAAGCCGCCCTGCAAGGCCTGGCCAACGCGGTCATTGAGGATGTGGCCGTGGATGCCTCCTTGCCGCGCCATGCCGCCGGAGGTTCGGCCGGCAACGTATCCGCTGTGCCGCTGTCCGGTCTTGACGACTCCGCGCTCATGGATATTTCGCTCAACGGCCAGCTTTCGCTGTCCATTCAGGAAATGCGGGCCGTACAGGCTTACTTTGACAAATTGGGGCGCCCCCCTACGGATGTGGAACTGGAAACCATCGCGCAAACCTGGTCCGAACACTGCGCGCACAAAACTTTCCGGGGCGATGTGCGCTACCGCGAGGACGACGGCCCTGAAGAATATATCAAAAACCTGTTAAAAAGCACGGTCTTCAAGGCCACCAAAGATTTAAACAAGGACTGGTGTTGGTCGGTATTTGAAGACAACGCCGGGGTTATTGATTTTGACGGCAAAACCGGCATCGCGGTCAAAGTGGAAACCCACAACCATCCTTCGGCCCTTGAACCTTACGGCGGAGCGGGCACAGGCATAGGCGGCGTCATCCGCGACCTCCTGGGCACCGGACTTGGCTCGGAACCGATCATGAATACGGACGTGTTCTGCTTCGCGCCCCTGGATACCCCGCCTGAAGATATCCCCTTGGGCGTGCTGCCGCCAGCCCGCATCTGCTCCGGCGTGGTGGCCGGAGTGCGCGATTACGGAAACCGCATCGGCATCCCCACCTGCAGCGGCACGCTGTGCTTCGACCCGCGCTATCTGGGCAACCCTCTGGTTTACTGCGGCACCGTGGCCATGATTCCCAAGGAGCTGGCCAAACGCCGCCACCCCAAGCCGGGCGACCTGGCCATTGTGGTCGGCGGGCGCACGGGGCGCGACGGCATTCACGGCGCCACGTTCTCCTCCATTGAACTGGATGAAGATTCGGAGCTGACTTCGGCCGGCGCTGTCCAAATCGGCAACGCCATTGAAGAAAAGAATGTCTGGGACTTTTTGATCCGGGCCCGTGACGAAAGGCTGTATACGGCCATGACCGACTGCGGCGCCGGAGGATTTTCTTCCGCCCTGGGCGAAATGGGCGCCAAATGCGGCGTGCGCATGGACCTGGACAAAGCGCCTCTGAAATATCCGGGCCTGTCCTGCGCTGAAATCTGGATCAGTGAAGCCCAAGAGCGCATGGTCCTGGCCGCTGAGGAAAAACATCTCCAAGCGCTGCAAGACATTGCGGCGGAAGAAGAAGTGGAGCTGACCGTTATCGGCCGCTTTACCGACGACGCCCACTTGCGCCTCTACTGGCACGACAAGGAAGTCTGCACGCTGGATATGGATTTCCTGCACGACGGCATGCCCTGGCTTGAGCGCACGGCGCATTGGGTTACCCCCAATCATCCCGAACCTCCCCTGCCGGATAAAGCCGATTATACGGACGATCTTATCACCCTGCTCGGCGCCTGGAACGTCTGCTCCAAGGAAAGCATCATCCGGCAATATGACCACGAAGTGCAAGGCCTGTCCGCCTTGAAATCCCTGGTGGGACCGGGCCGCGACGGTCCCGGCGACGCGGTCATCGCCACCCCGCGCCTGGGCGATAAACGCGGTGTGGCCGTAAGCTGCGGTATTTGCCCGGCTTACTCCGATATCGATCCGTACTGGATGGCTGCGGCGGCCATCGACGAAGCCCTGCGCAACCTGGTGGCCGTGGGCGCTCCGTTGGAGCGCTGCGCCCTGCTGGACAACTTCTCCTGGGGCAACTGCAACCATTCCGACCGCCTGGCCGGTCTCGTCAAAGCCTCACGCGGCTGTTACGATCTGGCCATGGCTTACGGCACGCCGTTTATTTCCGGCAAAGACTCGCTGAACAACGAATATCTGGTCGGCGGCGAGCCCCTGGCCATTCCCGGCACTTTGCTGGTCACGGCGGTGGCCGTTATACCCGATGCGGACAAAGCGGTGAGCATGGACCTGAAAGAAGCGGGCAACTTCATTTACATGGTCGGCATCACCAAGCATGAGCTTGGCGGGTCCGAATATCTACGCAGCCTGGGCCTTATCGGGCAAAGTGTGCCCAAAGTCGACGCCGAACTGGGCAAAGATGTGTTCGCCGGTCTGTGTGACGCGGCCGACCAGCGCCTGGTCCGCGCCATGCACGACTGCTCGGAAGGGGGCCTTGCCGTGGCTCTCGCGGAAATGGCCTTTGCAGGTAACCTGGGCCTCTCCGCTCAATTGGAGGAAGTGCCTGCCGAAGGGCATGACTTAAGCGTGCCGGCCCTGCTGTTCAGCGAATCGCAGAGCCGCCTCATTGTAGAAGTGGCGCCGGACAAGCAAACCGCCTTTGAGGCTGTGCTCAGCAAGGCGGCTGCGCCCTTTGCCGTTATCGGACAGGTGGAAGCCGCGCTGCGCCTTACCATCACCCACAAGGGCGACACGGTTATCGACAGCGATCTGGCGACTTTGAAAACCGCCTGGAAACAACCTCTTTCCAAGATATAAGGTCTGAATATTATGGCGACTCCTCGTGTTTTGGCGCTGCGCGCCTCCGGAATCAACTGCCACCGGGAAACCGTCCATGCCTTTAATCTGGCCGGCGCCCAGGCGGAACATGTGCATATCAACCATTTGCTCAAAGAACGCGCTCCCTTGGATAAATATCAGATAATCGCCCTCTGCGGCGGTTTCTGCTATGGTGATGATATCGCGGCCGGCAAAATCCTGGCCGTGGAACTGGATCGCCTTCTGGGCGAACATCTGAAAAAATTTGTGGAGCGTGACGGCTTAATTATCGGCATTTGCAACGGCTTTCAGGTGTTGATCAAAACCGGCCTTTTACCCTACGCCGAGTTTCGCCCGGCGGCCAAGCGCGAGTTTACCCTGGCCCATAACGTGTCACACCGCTTTGAATGCCGTTGGATAAAGCTGGAAGCGCCCAAAAACACCAACTGCCTGTTTGTGGAGCCGGGTGAAGTCTTAGAAATGCCTGTGGCGCACGGCGAAGGACGGCTGGTGGGCGTAACCCCGGAAGCGGTGCAGCGTCTCAAAGACGGCGGCCTGGTCACCTACCGGTACGTAGCCCGGGACGGCAGCCGCAATCCGGTTTATCCCGACGATCCCAACGGCTCTGCGGACTACATTGCCGGCATCAGTGACCCCACAGGCCGCATTTTCGGGCTTATGCCTCACCCCGAGCGCCATATTTATACCCGCCAGCACCCCAACTGGACGCGGGGACAAATCAACGGCGAAGGCGATGGTCTGCGTATTTTCAAACGAGCTGTAGCCGCACTGAAATAAAGATATTATTTAAGAGTATGTCATGCTCGCCTGGCCCGCACAGCTGTTTTTCACAAAAAAACAATGCGGCGAACGGCGGACCGTAAGGTATGCGCCAAAGGAGCTTGCGTCATGAAAGCCACCCCGGAAACACGTGAACACCTGCTGCGGCAATTGCTCAAAATCCCCTGCATCACGGCTTCGCCGGAAGAAGACCGGGGCGCTCAGTTCATTTATAAGCACTTAAGCGCCCTGCCCTATTTTAAAGAACACCCCGCGGACCTGATCCTTTTAGATACGCCTTTGGAAGGCGACGGCCGTCCACTGCACTCGGTCATAGCCAGAGTGCGGCCGGCCAAACCCAGCAACAAGGCCGTGCTGCTAATCGGCCACTTCGACGTGGTCGAAACTTCCATGTACGGCGATGTGCGCGAATATGCCTTTGATCCTGACGCCCTGGCCGAACACCTTGATCGCGCGCTGATTTCCCCTGAAGCTTTGGCGGATCTTGAATCCGGCAATTATATTTTCGGACGCGGCTCCATGGATATGAAATGCGGCTTGGCCCTGGAAATGGAGCTTTTACGTGAATTTTCCGAAGAGCGCGACCTCTTTGACGTGAATTTAATCTTTGCAGCCGTGGCCGATGAGGAGAACGCCTCAGCCGGCATGCGCGGCGTCGCGCCCTATCTGGCTGATTTGCAGGAGCGCGAAGGCCTTGAATATCTGGCGGTCATCAACACGGAACCTTCCGAACCCGGTCGTCCCCAGGCCAAAAATCCGGTGATTTTTACCGGTACGGTGGGCAAGCTCATGCCCGCATTTTTGTGCGTGGGCTTTGAAAGCCATGTGGGCAATTATTACGCGGGTCTCAGCGCCACGCTGATTTCTTCCAATATAGTCTCCCTGGCTGAAGGCAACCCGGAACTGGCCGACCCCGAAGGCGCAGCCACGCCTTCATGGATCTGCCTGGACCATAAAATTTTGCGGGAAGGCTACTCCGTAACCGTGCCCAACCGGGCTGTGGCCTATTTCAACTGTTTCGCCACCAGCAAATCTCCGGCCGTTGTTTTGCAGGAAATGCTCAACATTGCAAAGAAAGCGGCGCTCATGACCGCAGCGCAGATTGAGTATTCCGCTGCTGAAATGCGGAATATGGGCTACGCCGGACCGGTCACACCCTGGAAAATTCCGACTGTAACCTTTGCTGAAGTTTATGCGTCCGCAGTAAAAAAACATGCCGGCGAAGCAGAAGTAAACTCCCACATTCAGGCTTTTTTAAAGCATCGTCAGGCAAGCGATGCGGCGCGCGGAGCTTCTTCCGACCTGCGCGACCTGGCCATTGACGTCTGGCAGGAAATTTTTCTCCTGTCGGGCCTTACCGGCCCCTTGATCATTGTAGGTTTTTTGCCCCCTTATTATCCGCCGCGATGCCCGCACAGCAAAACCCCTCCCCATGCGGCCATGTTGCGCGTGGTGGAAAAAACCATTGCCAAAGCGGCGAAAGATTACCAAATAACCATGGAGCAGGCCGATTTGTTTATGGGCCTCTGCGATTTAAGCTACTTCGGCTTTCAGGGCGACCAGCAAGAGCTGGCGGGCCTGGCCGAAAATATGCCCGGCTGGCGGCAGGTTTATTCCATTCCGGTGGAAGCGTTACTGAAGTTGGATGTGCCGGTCATGAACTTAAGCGTCAAAGGCTATGATGCCCACAAAATGACGGAACGCCTTGAAAGAGAGTATTCTTTGCGAATTTTGCCGGAACTTATGCATTACGTAATAACCCAACTGGCCAAGGAAGCGCGGCCTTAAACAAAAATATTTTGCCTCTTGCCTGGCTGAATAAAAAAAATTAAGCTGAATTACACTTTTAAACCAGCCTACATATATGGAGGATTTACCTTGGCCGGAGACGCGGACAGTAAACGCTGGACACGATTTTTTAAATTTTTTCAAAACCAGGACAACGACCCGGTTGAACAGGCAATCTTAGAAGCAAGCGAAGAAGGTGAACTTGAACCCGGCGAGGGTTCCATGCTTTTATCCATATTGCGCCTGGACGACCTTCAGGTTCAAGACATCATGGTCACGCGCACGGACATAGCCTGCGCGCCTACAGACAGCACCATTTCCCAAGTGGTGGATATTATTATCGATTCGGGGCACTCCCGCATTCCCATATACAATGAAGACCGCGACAATATTGTGGGCATAGCCTATGCCAAGGACCTCCTCGGCTATTGGCACACCCCGGAAAAAGACTCTTTAAGTGTGGCTGAAGTCATGCGCCCGGCCTATCTTGTGCCGGAAACCAAAAAAGTTAAGGAACTGCTGCAGGATTTCCGCACCGGCAAAAATCACCTGGCCATCGCCATTGATGAATATGGCGGCACCTCCGGTCTGGCTACCATTGAAGATATTATTGAAGTAATCGTCGGCGACATTGAAGACGAGCACGACTCGCCTAAAGAAGAGGATATTCTGCCCTTGGAGGACGGGTCCCTGCTGGTTTCCGGGCGCACCCCCCTGGAAGACCTTTTGCCGCACGGCATTGAGCTGACTTCAGAAGAAGTGGAAACCGTGGGCGGTTATCTGTGCCAGTTGGCCGGGTACGTTCCGACCAAAGGCGAGAGCTTCACTTTGCAAGATAGAATTTTTGAAGTCACAGACGCCGATGCCAAACAGGTGCGGCAAATTTTAATAAAAAAGGCCAGTTCCGACTAAACCAAGCTCCTGCAGCCCTTTAATGCAACAAGGGCATAGACTGAAAGCATTCTCCGTCTATGCCCTTGCAGCAAGGGAACATGCGTAAAATATTCAGGCCGGCGGGCCGAGCTTCAATAAAGAATGCACCGAACGCCCCGCGGCAAGGGATCTATTTATTCAAAAACTCGCGCAGTTCCTTGCCGGCCCGGAAAAAGGGCATCCGCTTGGGCTGCACGTCTATAAAATCGCCGGTTTTAGGGTTCCGCCCCTGATAACCTTCA
>CBDTYX010000082.1:0-8099 GCA_965364745.1 uncultured Desulfovibrionaceae bacterium
GGGACTTAAGGCCAGTTGGGCCTCCACGCTGAATGAGTCACGCGGCAGCCCGCCCAGGCCCGGCAGAGAGCCGCGGCGGCGTAGAAACCAAACCACGCCCCACAAGGCGGCCAGAATCAGAAATAGCGCGCCGATGCCTTTAAAGTAGCCGCCCCAGGAAAATATCGGGGTCTCCGGTTCGTTCGGCGAAGAAGAGCCCAAAGCAGTGGAGTTGTGAGGCGGAATTTCGCCGCTTACAGCCCCGGCGCCGGAGATGTCGGTTTCAGCGGTGGCGTTGCCCTCGCGCAGAAAATGATTGTCAGCTCCCAGGGCTTTGGGGCCGGAGTCTTCAGGCCGCGTGGCGCTTGCGACGTTTGATCCGGAGGGCGCAGTGCTGTTTTGCGCGGGCACGGCGCCCGCCGGCGCGCTCGCAAGCAGCAGGCTGAAAATCATCAGCGCCGCCGCGACGAGCTGTTTGTAAAATGGTTTAGCCAAGCTGCTTCACTCGCTCAATGGGGCTGATAATGTCCGTGAGGCGCACCCCGAATTTTTCGTTGATGACCACGGCTTCGCCCCTGGCCACCAGTTTGCCGTTCACATAAACTTCCAGGGGCTCGCCGGCCAGTTTATTCAGCTCCACTACCGAGCCCTGGCCCAGTTGCAGCAGCTCATTGATGAGCAGACGGGTGCGGCCGAGTTCCGCGGATACGTCCAGAGGAATATCCAGAATGAAGTCCAGCTCTCGGCGTTCTCCTTCCGGACGCGGCGTTTTGGCGTCCTCGGTCATGTCCTTGAACTTGGCTTCGGTGGCCACCTGCGAGAAAAAGTTTTGTTCTTTTTCTTTTTTCAGGTCGTCTTGCTCATCCCCGGCCAGGGCCGCGGCCCATTCCTCGGCCAGTTTGTCGTTATCTACAGGCTCGCCGCCGGCAGCTTCCACATTTTCGGTCTCTTCCTGGGCTTCCAGCGCAGCGGCCCATTCTTCGGCCAATTTATCTTGTTCGTCGCTCATTATGCATACTCCAGCGCATAGCGTTTATTGAAAGATCATATCCGTGAAGTAGACTTTCACCACTTTGGGGCCGCCTAAAATCAGGTTGACCCGCTCCACGATTTCATTCTTCAGTTGCAGCTTGCCTTCCAGGGGCGCAAGGTCAGCGTAAGTTTTGCTGGATAAAAGCAAAATGATGCTGTCCCGCACTTTGACCATTTCCTGGTTCAATTGGTCGGCGGCTTTGGAATCAATCATTTCCAGGTCCATGCTCAGGCGGACGAGCTTACTGCCGATGGGATTGGCCAGATTAACCACAAAAGGCTGCACGGTCACAGTGGTGCCCGGCGTTGTCTGAGCCTGAGCTCCTTCTTTCTCGGGTTTGGCCTCTTCGGTAGCGTTACTGCTGCCTATGCTGCCGAGCAGCATGTCCACAATGCCGAAGTGGTAGGCGGCATATCCGCCGCCGCCGAGCAAAATCAGCAAGATCAGCAAAATGAAGATGAACTTCTTTTTTGACTTCTTTTTTACCGGTTCCAGTTCTTCATCGGCCATGGGCCTGTCCTCCTGAAGAATTCAGCGTGACTTGGACTGCCGCGCATTCGTTTTTTAAGTTTGCCTTAAGGCAGGCTGTTTAGGCAAGTATTTGATGCAAATCCGCAATAACGGATTGTCAGCGGTAACCACCCAGCCAGATTTCATTCTTAAGCAATATCTCCACCCGGCGGTTGGCGGCGCGTCCCGATTCAAGGCTGTTGTCCGCCACAGGCCTGTCCGGGCCGTAACCGCTGACGGAAAACCGTCCCGGCCGGATTTTGTTTTGCAGAAAGTATTCCAAAACAGACAAAGCCCGCTTGCCGGAGAGCTCATAGTTGCTCATTTCCGCGTTGGGCTCATCATCGGTGTACCCGGCGATATTAATATCCATATTAGTGTATAAAAGTATATCCACCAACGAACTCAATATTTTTTCCGCCGGCTCGCTAAGGGTATATTGTCCTTTGGGGAAGAGCAACTGATCATTTAAAGAAATAACCAGCCCTTCCGGTGTTTCCATAACCTTAAGGTTTTCTTCCAGGGTGCTTTTATTCACTTCTTCGGGCAGGGTATCATAAGGAAAGAGCAGATCCTTTATCCTGTCCAGATTAGGGGCGAGGTTGGACGGGTCTTTAATCAGCTCGAGAAAAGCGGTTACCCGTTCGGGGATGCGTCCCAGGCCCTGACGATCAATGAAGTTGCTCGGCGAGATCCAGGCGTTGACTTCCGCAATGGAGGACTGGGTCAGAGAAGACATGGACATGAGCAGCACAAAAAAACTGAGCAGCAGAGTCACCAGGTCGGAAAAGGTGACCAGCCACAGCGGATTGCCGCGTTTTACCGTCTTTGTGTTTTTTTCCCGTTTGGCCATATCTTCCAGCCTTACTCGCCGGTCTCCGCCGAGGGCGGGGTCACGTCAAAGATAAACCCCTTTTGTTCGTAAGCCTTGCGCCCGCCGGAATCTGGCTCCAGGTCGCCTGGCAGTTTCGCCTCGCCGTTGCGTTTGTCCAGAACAATGTCAACGCGGCGGTTGGCTTCGCGGCCGGCGATGGTATTATTGGAAACTCGCGGCCGGTATTCGCCGAAACCCTCGACCATCAGTTTATCTGCGGCCAATCCGGCCTCCTTGAAAAATTCATACACGGACATAATCCGTAAAAATGAAATTTCCCAGGTGGGCGAAAATTCATAAGGGTCAAGGGAAACCCGGTATATTTTGACTTCGTCGCGCGTGGGCGAGGCGTGCCCGGCCAGAAGTATGGGGTAGCTTAAGTTGCTGAGGATAGGCACGATACGGCCGAGCAGGATTCTGCCTTCCGGGCGCAGTGTGGTTTCGCCGGGCGCAAACAGCACATCCGCGTTGATGGAGATTATTTGCACATAGCGGTTGGACTGCAGGGTCAGATCTTCAGTCGGGTTTTCCCACAGCATATCGCGCAAGGGCTCAAGTTCGTCGACAGGCAAGTCAAAAACGCCGGGCGCCACAGGCTTGGGCGTGTTTTTGTCCGAGAGGGGAGTTGTAAAGGCGGTGCCGATGCCCAGGGAACTGCGCACAGTGGTGAGGACGTCGTCTTTGCGGCGTTCATCCACCACGGCCATGCTGATCAGGAGCACGAAAAAGCTTAATAGCAAAGTGACCAGGTCGCAATACGTGATCAACCAGAGTGAGGGGGCTTTGGCCGCCGTTTTCTGTCGCCGTCTGGGCATTTCACGCTCTAGCCGCTTCTGCGGTCCGCCGGCGGCTGGAAGGAATTCAGCTTTTCCTGCATAATGCGGGGGTTGTCGCCTTTGGCAATGGCTAAAATCCCTTCCAGTTGCAATTCGCGCAGCAGCATTTCTTCTTTGCTGCGGGTTTTTAACTTGTTGGACAGGGGCAAAAACACCAGGTTGGCCAGCACCACGCCATAAAAAGTGGTGATCAGGGCGAGGGCCATGGCCGGACCGATAGCGCTGGGGTCGTCCATGGACTTGAGCATTTGCACAAGGCCCACCACGGTGCCGATGAGTCCCAGGGCCGGCGAGTAGGAGGCCATGGATTCAATAACGCTTACTCCGGTTTCGTGCCGCCCCTCCAGGGTGCTCATTTCCAACTCCAGCACTTCCTCAATGGCTTGAGGTTCAAGGCCGTCCACAGTAAGCTGCAAGCCTTTTCGCAAATAAGTGTCGCCCAGGCTGTTGACCGTGGACTCCAGCGACAGAATGCCTTCGCGCCGGGCCTTGTTGGCGTAGTCCACAAATTCGTCGATAACTGCGGAAAGGTTTATGGGCTTGGCGAAAAAAGCGTTTTTTAAAACTCCGGCCGTGGCCAGGGCGTTGCTTAAGGGAGATTGCGTGAGCGTGGCGCCGATAGTGCCGCCCACCACAATGAGCGCGGAAGGGATGTCCAGAAAGGTCATCAAGCCTCCGGCGCCGGCGGCCATGGCCGAACCGATCAGCCCGAAAGATATCAGAAGGCCCAGTAAAGTAGCTAAATCCATTCCCCTCTTCTCTCCTTGTCAAAAAGGCCCGATTATCCTTGTCCGTAATCGCGTTGCCCGAAAATATCCGTGCCCACCCGCACCAGAGTGGCGCCTTCGGCAACGGCGGCCTCAAAGTCATGGGACATGCCCATGGACAAATGCGGCAGCATAAGGCCCAACTCGCGTTCCAGTTCAGCCTTAAGCTCCCGCAGACGCACAAAATAGGGTCTGGTTTCTGCCGCGCTTAAGCTTAAGGGCGGAATGCACATCAACCCTTGCAGGCGCAGACGCTCAAGGTCCAAGATCTCCCGGGCCAGGTCAAGCAGCTCGGCAGCGGCCACACCGCCTTTTTGCTCTTCTTCGCCGATATTGACCTGGATGAGAATATCCTGCTGTTGGCTTGCCGCAGCTGTTTCTCCGTCAGGCGCATATCGCCCCATGTATTTATGCAAGTTCTGCGCCAATTTTATAGAATCCACCGTGTGGATTAAGCTGAACCGGCCGGCCACAAACTTGGCCTTGTTGCTCTGCAAGTGGCCGATAAAATGCCAGTGCAGGGGCAGCGCGCGCAGAGCCTCCTGCTTGGCCGTGACTTCCTGCACGTAATTTTCGCCGAATTCAATTTGGCCCAGGGCGTGGGCTGCGGCAACGGCTTCGGGCGGGTGAGTTTTGGATACGGCGACAAGGGTAATGTCGTCCGGGTTGCGCTTTGCGGCAAGGGCGGCTGCGCGCAGCCGGCGGCGCACGTTGCCTAGCCTTTCCTGCAAAGCCTGGTTGTAATCTGTCATGGCGCTATCCTGCTCTTCAGTGGTGAAATGCTTTTCGGCCAAAAAACGGTCGGTCTTAGCTTGAAAAGCGGATTTATGATTCTGTGGCGGCCCGGGCCGCCGGGCTTTTTACAAATCCGCAAAGGCTTATTCTTCACTGGCCGAGTGCAGGGCCTGCAAGAAGCTTTGGTCTTCGGTCCAACCCTCACGCACTTTGACCCACAACTCCAAGTGCACTCTGTGCTCCAGCAAGGTTTCGATTTCTTTGCGGGCGTCAATGCCTATTTGCTTTAAGTGCTGCCCGTTTTTGCCTATGACCATGCCCTTGTGGTTGGCTCGCCCCACGTAAATGACTGCGTGGATGGTCGTAAACTTGCGCTCCGCATCTTCCTGCCACTGCTCGATGTTTACGGCCGTATAGTAAGGCAGTTCCTGCTTGAGACTGATGAACAATTTTTCCCGAATGATTTCCGCGACCATGAAGCGCAGAGGCACGGTGGACAATTGATCTTCAGGAAACTGAGCCGGAGCGTCCGGCAGGCGTTCTTTGACAAAGGCCAGCAGCGGGGGCAGCCCGTCACCGGTCAGGGCGGAAACCGGAAAAATTTCCGCCTGGGGCCAGGCCGCGTGTAGTTGCTGCAGCAGAGGCAGCATGCGTGATTTGTCGTGAAACAGATCCACTTTATTGACGGCCACGGCCACGGGCCTGGTTTCCTGGGCAATAGCCTTCAGCATGGGCTCAAGATCGGGCTCAAGGCTTTCAGGGCGACGCACGTAAACATCGCCGTCAAGGACCACCAGAATAAGGTCCGCGCCGTGCATGGCCTGCCAGGCCGACTGCACCAGCATGCGGTTCATCTTGCCGCGCAGCTGGTGCACGCCGGGCGTGTCCACAAAAATGACCTGGGCCGAAGGCTCGGACAAGATGCCGCTGATCTGGTTGCGGGTGGTTTGCGGCTTGGGCGTGACAATGGCCACTTTGTCTCCGAGGTATGTGTTCATCAGCGTGGATTTGCCCGCATTGGGCGGGCCCATGATGGCCACGTAGCCGAACTTGTGTTCTCCGGCCGGCGCGGGGGTAGTATGCGTGTTTTGATTCATTGATAATATCTCGATTGCGGTGTTATTTATTGTTGCGCGATTAATAACAGTTCCGAAGTATTTTGCCTAGGCCCCGTCAGGGTTTTGCGTTTACGGGCAGCGGCTCGCCCAGGTCAATGCCCTGCTTGCTGATTGCGGCGCGGTAAACATAGACTTCCACGCCTGAATTGAGGGCCTCATAAAACAGTCTCGCGTAAGTCGGGTCTATGCCCGCGGCCGGAGAAAAAGCCGCGACATCGCCGCGTTGGACCAGATAGAAGCAGGCGCAGCGGCAACCTTGGGCTTTTAGGGCCATGAGCGTTTCCAGGTGTTTGCGGCCGCGCTCCGAAAGCGCGTCGGGAAAGGTCGCGTCATTTCCCTGGCGCAGGGTCACGCTTTTGGCCTCCACCCAAAGCGGCGGCAGGTTTGGGCCGGTCAACAGGGCGTCCAGGCGGGTGCTTGCAAAGGGCGGGGCGCAGCGCGCTTCGCGTTTGAACCGGGTGTAGCCCGCGGCCCAGGGCAGACGCCCGGCGGCAAAGGCCGCGGCCAGCATTTTGTTTGGTATGGATGTATTGACCCCCACCCACACGCCTTGGGTCTGGATCAGTTCCAGGGTATAGGGCAATTTGCGGCCCGGCGTATCGGCAATGGAAATAAGCGCCGGGTTGCCGGGGGCCAGCAGCCCGAGCATACTGCCGGAGTTGTTGCTGTGCGCCCAAATGCGCTCGCCGTTGTGTTCAAGCTCAATGCTGAAGCGCTTGACCCGCTGCAAAAAAACAGCTTCAAGGCAGGGAGCGGCAAAGGGCAAAAGTGGACCGTAAAACATAGGACGGCGGCTCTTTATTTATAACAGCTTAAAAAGTTTAATTTTCAGCCGGAAAACATTGTGCCTGACTCTGGCCTATGCGGCAAGTTTTTGCTATAAGATTGCCGTATGCAATTATTCAGAGCCGACCTGCACATCCATTCCCGGTTTTCGCGAGCCACCAGCAAAAGTCTTTCCCTGCCCCTCCTGGCGGCCTGGGCGCGGGTTAAGGGGCTCGATGTTCTGGCCACAGGCGACATAACCCACCCGGCCTGGCGGGCGGAAATAGCTGAATATCTTGAGCTTGAAGACGCCACCGGCCTGTATCGCCTGCGTGATGACGGGCATGTGGCAGGCATTCTGCCGCAGTACGCCGGGCGAACCAGGGCCGGAAGGCCCAGGTTTATGCTCCAGGGCGAGATCAGCTCCATTTACAAACGCGGCGGTAAAGTCCGCAAAATTCACAATCTGGTTTACTTTCCGGACTTGGACACGGCGGAGCGCTTTTCACAAAAGCTGGCCGCCATAGGCAACCTGAACTCCGACGGGCGGCCCATCATCGGCCTGGACGCGCATCATCTCTTGGAAATGGTGCTGGAAAGCGGACCCCATTCTTATCTCGTGCCCGCGCATATCTGGACGCCCTGGTTTTCCCTGTTCGGCTCCAAATCCGGATTTGACAGCATTGAGGAATGCTTCGGCGATTTGACCCAACACGTGTTCGCCCTGGAAACCGGGTTATCGTCCGACCCGGACATGAACTGGACCTGGAGCGCTCTGGACCGTTTTGCCATGGTCTCCAATTCCGATGCCCACTCGGGCGAAAATCTGGGGCGGGAAGCCAATATGTTCAGCGGCGAGGTTTCTTACCAGGGCATCTGGGAAAGTCTTAAGGGCCGCAGCCGAGTGGACTGCCGTTTTGACGGCACCGTGGAATTTTTTCCGGACGAAGGCAAATATTATTTGGACGGCCACCGCAAATGCAATGTGGTCATGGACCCGGCGGAAGCGCATCAGGCGGGCGGCATCTGCCCGGTGTGCGGCAAGCCCATGACCGAAGGGGTGCTTTCGCGGGTCATGGCTTTGGCCGATAGGGAAAAGCCGCAGCAGCCCGAGGGGCATCCGGGTTTTCGCTCGCTCATTCCCCTGCCGGAGATCATCAGCGAGATCGAGTCTTGTGGGCCGAAAAGCCGCAAAGTGATGGACCGCCATGTGGACGTCATCAACCGCTTCGGCTCCGAGCTTACCGTGCTTATGGATGTGCCCGAAGATGATTTGGCCCAGTATTTCGCGCCCTTGGGCGAGGCTGTGGCCCGCATGCGGCGCGGCGAAGTCATCCGGCGGGGCGGATTTGACGGCGAATACGGCGTGATCAGGGTGTTCAGCGATGTTGAGCGCAAAGAACTGGTCACGCACCGGGGACAACTCAGCCTGAGCGGGCTGGATTTGTCGGGCCTGGACGCGGCTGGGGCTGTTTGCGGCGG
>CBDTYX010000083.1:0-8097 GCA_965364745.1 uncultured Desulfovibrionaceae bacterium
CCCATAAGAGGGAATTCCCCTTATGGGCTCCCCCTCTCCGGGCGTTATCGGATCACCGACCTGGGCTTGCTGCCGTCGGACGGGCCGACGATGCCGTCTTGTTCCATTTGATCCACAAAGCGGGCGGCACGGTTAAAGCCGATTTTAAAACGGCGTTGGATGAGGGAAATAGAGGCTTTACCCTGGGAGAGCACAAAGTCCACAGCTTCGGCATACATGGGGTCACCGGAGATATCCTCGCCGGGCAGACCGCCGCCGGATGCATTGAGCCTGACCTCATCCTCCCAGGCGGAGAAGTCCACTTCATAATTGGGCGGCATTTGCTTTTTCCAAAATCCGGCCACTTTGCCCACATCCTCATCAGTGACAAAGGCGCCGTGCAAGCGCTGCATGCCGCCCCCGCCAGGCTTAAAGAGCATATCGCCCTTGCCCAGTAAATGCTCGGCGCCCACAGTATCCAAAATGGTGCGCGAGTCGTGTTTGGAGGTAACCTGGAAAGAAATGCGGCAGGGAAAATTGGCCTTGATCAGGCCGGTGACCACGTCCACGCTGGGGCGCTGGGTTGCCAGGATCAAGTGAATGCCGGCGGCGCGCGCCAACTGCGCCAGGCGCACAATGCTGGTCTCCACTTCTTTGGCCGCCGTAAGCATGAGGTCGGCCAATTCGTCAATAATGATGACCAGGTAAGGCATGGGCTTGAGGGCCGCCACGGATTCCGGATCGGTTTTCTGCAATTCGGCCAGGCGCTCGTTGTAAGCCAGACAGTTGCGCACGCCAAGCTGGGCAATGGCTGCATAGCGCAGATCCATTTCATGCACGGCCCAATCCAGGGCGTTTTTTGCCTGGGACATCTCCGTAACCACCGGATGGACCAGGTGCGGCAAATCGGCGTAGACGGCCAGTTCAATGCGTTTGGGGTCCACAAGCAGCAGCTTTAGTTCATCGGGCTGAGCGCGGTAAAGAAAGCTTAAAAGTATGGAGTTAAGGCACACGCTCTTGCCCGCCCCGGTAGCTCCGGCTACCAGCAGGTGCGGCATTTTGGCCAGATCCGCCACAAAGGGACGGCCCACGGTGTCTTTGCCCAGGGCCATGGTCAGGAGCGAAGCGGTATTTTTAAAGGCCGCTGAATCGACCACATCCTTGAACCAGACTGCTTCGCGCAAATCATTGGGCACTTCAATGCCCACAGTATCCGTGCCCGGAATAGGGGCCTGCACGCGCACGGCCACAGCGCGCATGGCCAGGGCGATATCGTCGCTGAGCGCGGCGATGCGGCTGACCTTGACGCCCGGCGCAGGCCGAATTTCAAACATGGTCACCACCGGGCCGGGCACAATGCCCACCAGCTTGCCTTGAATGCCGAAATCGGCCAGGCATTCGATCACGCGCTTGCCCAGAGCGGTAAGTTCTTCATCCGTGGGCGCATTATCCATAATCTGCGGCGGGGTTAAAAGATCCGCGGACGGCAAGGGCGAAAGCTTTTTGCGCACCGCTGCGGCCGCCCGGCTCGCCTTGCGTTTGTCCGCCGCTTCATTGTCTTCTTCGGATTCAGTGCCGAAGCTGAAGGAAACCTCGGCATCCGCCTGTGCAATTGTCGCGCCGCCGCCCAAAAGTACATTGCGCTCCGCAAAAACGCCTGCGGCTGCGCTTCCCGCTTCCAATTCATCCGGATTGCGGCAACCCGGCTCCAGACTTAACGGACTGCCGCAAGTAAGGCTGTGCGGGTTGAGGTCCAAACTATGCCCTTCGGCCGGAACATCCACGGAACCGGGCAACAGACGGCTTAAACGCACCAGCAATGAGTCCTTGGCCGGCCTGTCGGGCGCAACCTGAGGCGCGGCCGCTCCGGCTTTTTTCTCATAATCCACCCGCAAGTCTTTCTTGCGGGGCATGCCTTTTTTCTTGTCGCCCTTGCCTTTGCCTACAAGCAACGCCCTGACCAGATTGAACCAGGACATGCCCAGCAGCAATTGCATGGCGACCAAAAAAATAAACAGCCAAAATAAAATGGTGCCGCGGGGGCTGAAATATTGCAGCAAAAACCGAACCGCGACATTGCCGAGCATCCCGCCGCCGCGAATATCGCCGATTTCCACCTTGCCGTAACTGCCGGCTGTAGCCACAGCCAGCCCCAACATGACCAGACCCAGCCAACGCCACCACTCCACCGCCCCGGTTACAGCCATGCGCCGCAGGCCCAGCCAGATCAGCCCCAAGGCCAAAAAGTATGCGGAAATACCGAAGAAATCGACTAAAAAGCCCGACAGATAAGCCCCGACCATGCCCGCGCCGTTTTGCACAGGCGCGAGGCCGCTGACCGCATGGTTGAGGCTGGGATCGGCCGCGCTGAAGGTTACCAGGCTGAGCAGCACCAGCACGCCGACAAAAATGAATAACAGGCCCAGAAGTTCACGGGCCAGCTTCTTACCGTCCGTAGCGGCATCCTCCGGGGTTAACGGGAGGGGGGAAAAATGCCTCCAGCGGCCGGAGGAAGGGCTCCGCCCTTCCTCTGGACTCCCGCCCGCGAAGGGGCTAAGCCCCTTTCGAAACCCTGATTGTTTAATTACAGCTGTAAAATAATGGCACAATCACACGCATGAATGATTGAAACGTGTGTCTAAATTCGTCAAACTCCCCACAGCCTTGCCCCAATAAGGGTTAAGGAGGGGATGGGGTCTGGGGAAGGGGAGCCTAAAGGGTTATATGCCCTTTGGGTTCCCTTTCCCCAGCGCGTCCGGTTATTCTCTGCTTAAGTATTCGTTTGTACGGGTATCCACTTTTACCTTGTCGCCCACGTTCACAAAAATGGGCACCTGAATGACCGCGCCGGTTTCCAGGGTGGCGGCTTTGGTCACGTTGCTTACGGTGTCGCCCTTCAGGCCCGGTTCGGTTTCGGTCACTTCAAGCACTATAACCGGCAGAATTTCCAGATCCATGGGGTTGCCGTTGTATAAAAGCACAAAAACCTTTTCGCCGTCTTTCAAATAGCGTTCTTTGCCGTCGGTGATGTCGGCGGACAAATGCAGTTGTTCGTAAGTGGTCAGATCCATAAGCACGCAGTCCGCGCCTTCGCGATACAAGAACTGCATTTCGCGCATCTCCATATCCGCCTTGCCCACTTTTTCACCGGAGCGAAAGGTGTGGTCAATGATTTTTCCATTGGTCATATTGCGCAATCTGGTGCGCACAATGGCCCCGCCCTTGCCGGGCTTGTAGTGCTCAAACTCCATAATTTCAAAAGGAGTTTTGTCCATTTCGATTTTCAGGCCACGTTTAAAGTCTGTGGTGGAATACATGAAACCTCCGTAAACTGTTGTGAGATTATAAATAACCGCTACTGCGCGTTATGTTCTTCTTGTAAATGCCATAAAAGCGCCTTGACGCCAAGCCCGTAGCCGGCGAGCCCGAAACCGGAAATTACGCCCAGGCAGTGCGGGGCGATGAGGCTTTTATGGCGGATCTTCTCTGGCCTTGCCGCCACATTGGTGATATGCACCTCAATGCAAGGGATGCCCGCACAGGCAAGGCTCGCCAGACAATCAGCCAGGGCGAGGCTGGTGTGGGTGAACGCCCCGGCGTTGATGATTACCCCGGAAACGCCCTGATCGTGGGCCTCCTCCAGACGGTCAATGAGCGTCCCTTCGTGGTTGGATTGGAAAAAATCCAGCTTAAAAGCAGGACGGCTTGCGGCCGTCTCGCCAAGGACTTCAGCGATCAATCCGGGCAGCGCGTTAAGGCCGAGGCGGCCATATATTTCCGGCTCGCGCACGCCAAGACGCCCCAAATTGGGGCCGTTGACAATTAATATCTGATAAGGCCGGTTTGCGGACATAATCACCCTCGCGTGAGTAAACCATTTTTTCCTACGTGTAAACGCCGCAGCGGTCAAGGAGAGCCATGCATATCACTTTTGATTTGGAGCACACCATTTATCTGACCAGCCAGCTCACAGAATTTGAGCTGCCTCAGATAGCCCTGGCCGGGCGTTCCAATGTGGGCAAATCCTCTTTAATCAACGCCTTGGCCGGGCGTAAGAAACTGGCCAAAATCAGCGCCACGCCGGGCAAGACGCGCAGTTTGAATTTTTATCGGGTGCAGCCCCTCGACTATTACCTGGTGGATTTGCCGGGTTACGGCTATGCCCGCTGCAGCAAAAGCGAGCGCGACAAATGGGCTGCACTCATTGACCGTTACCTGACCACCTGCCGCGAACTCAAAGCCCTCTTGCTGCTCATCGACTGCCGACTGCCGCCGCAAAAGCCCGACCTGGACCTGGCCGCTTACGCCCGGGGGCACAACATGGTTACTCTGCCGGTGCTGACCAAGGCCGACAAATGCCCCCAGCGCGACCGAGCCGCCAGAGTAAGGGAGTGGCAGGCCATTCTCGGGTCCGAATCGCCGTTGGTGGTTTCCGCGGTAACCGGGCTGGGCATAGCGGAACTATGGAATCGCCTCAATGCCCTGGCCCGGCCTGAATATCAGCCTGTTGCCGGCGAGACTGAACAAACTTAAGGCTTAAGCCCGGCAGCAAAAATCTGCCTTACGCCCTGCCCCGCCCGCGCGGCCTAAATTTGCGAATACGAAGCAAAACACGCCGCAGCCAGGGGGGGCGCACAGTCCATAATATATACAGTCCACAGAGCAGGGAAAAGCCGAAGAGCCCCCCCCAAGCGGCAATGATGGGCGGCACAAGCCCTTTTTGCCCGGCAGTGATGCCCAAGGTGAAAATGGTGTAAAATATAAACACCACCACCAGGCTGATGCCCGCATTGATATAAACATTGTCACGCCAAAACATCAACGAGATGGCGATAAGGGACATCACCGCCAGCGATGCGGCATAGGCCAGCTTCGAATGCCAGAGCGTGCGCAGGGATTCCAGGTTCGAACCGGCCTTGCGCAAACGCTCGATGGCGTCGCTTAATTGCCAAATGGACAAAGCGTTTAAATTTGCGCTTTGGCTCAAAGCCGTGAGCGCTTTCAACTGCTGACGGATGGGAACCTGAATTTCCTGGTGCGCAGCCTGAATATAGCCGTCAGTATTATACACAGTGGCGTTGTGCAGACTCCAGAAGTCATCATGCACGGTTACGCCGTCCGCGCGGATCACCTCCTTAACCTCGTCGCCGTCTTCGGACAAGGCGTAAATAGACACGTCCCGGCCGATCTTTGTTTCAGTATTGACCTCATCCACATAAACGGCCCGGTTTTCGTTCCAGAACCATAACTGCTTAAGCACCTGGCTCTTAACTTTGCCGCCGTCCACATATTCCCGCCAGAGCGAAACCGCGTAACGTTCGCCCTGCACGCCCACAGCCTGGGAAAAAATCAGTTGCACACCGCCCCAAAATATCCCCAGCATCAATACCATAGCCACCAGGCGCAAAGGAGATATCCCGCCCGCCTGCAAAGCCAGATATTCGCGGCTTTTGGCCATTACGCACAATTGCACCAATGTGGACAATAAAAAGGTGGCCGGCAAAATTTGGGAAATAATCAGCGGAATTTTAACCAGGAAGTACAGCATCGTCAGCTTGGCGCTCACCTCGGCGTCAATGAACTTGTCCAGGCGATCGAAAACGTCGATGAGCAGATAAACCGTCATGCCGGCCAATATGGCCATGATCACGTAATACAAATTTTGGCGCAAAAGGTAGCGGGTGAGCAGGCTGGGCCGCGCGCGCTCCAAAATCCGGCGGACCAAACGTAAGGTCGGCTTATCCGAAGCGGAACCTTCTACCGAACGGAGAAATTTTAATTTAGGAAAAGCCGCGCTCATGCCTTTTTCCGCCTCAAGGGGTAAAGCCTTTTTAGATAACGCAGGGCGCGACGCATATTTACATGCCGCTCTTTCAAGGTCAGGCGGAAGAAGTACCCGCCTCCGGCCAAAAAGAGGATATTGGGCGCCCACATGCACAGCCAGACGGGCACATTGCCGTAAATGGCGTTCATGGCAAAGGAAACCATGCTGTAGTAAACCAGAAACAAGAACAGAATGACCACAATACCGTATTGCCGATTAAGACCCTCAAAATAACAGGCCAACGGCAGAGCGAAAAAGCCGAGCACAATGCAGGCCACAGGAAAGACCCAACGCTTGTGCATTTCCACCAGCACTTTGCCGCGATCTTCAGCATCCCACTCCGCGGAGTTGTCTTTGCCGCTTAAAATATTTTCCAATTGCGTCCAGCTCATTTCCTTAAAGGCCAGGCCGCCTAACTTGACCCCTTTAAACAGCTGGGACAAATCCAGACGCACTTCATACTCGCCGAACCCCATAACTGAAAGCTGCTTGTCCGCGGTGCGATACAGGCGTCCGTTCAACAGCTTGAAAATTATCTCGCCGCGATCCTCATCCGTGACAATGCTGCCTTTGGGCGCGAGGATGACCACGCTGTTCTTTTCGCGAGTGCGGTCTTCCACCAGCACGTGCTTAATTTTGCCGGTATTCAGGTCGGCCTGGCGGGCGAAAATGGTGATGCCGGGTATGTCTTTGTTAAAGACCCCAGGCTGCAGCACCAGACGGGCGCGGGTTTGCGCGATATCCATAATGGTGCCGCGAAAGTTGCCCATACCCCAGGAGACGGCATACACAGAAACCCAGAGCGCCAAAATCGTGCATAAGGCGCAAAAAAGCAGCGGCGCCGGCAAAAGCTGCTTAAGACTGATGCCGGAAGCTTTAAGGGCTACAAGTTCATTATCTGAGTTAATGCGCAAAAAAGTGAGGAATACCGAAAGCATTGCCGCTATAGGCATGATTAAAAACAGGAACATGGGGCTTAAATAAAAGAACAGCAGGAGGATATCCGCAAACCCCAGATCAGCGCCGAAAAATACTTCGCGCAATTGCAGACCCCGCCCGATAAGCACCAGCGAAAGCAGCGCCACTGTGGACAAGCAGAATAAAGAGACCAGCTCTTTGAAAATAAAAATTTGTAAAAGTTTGGGTTTAGGCAGGTTAAACAGAGCATACTCCTGGATAGAGCACAGAATTTATATGAGCAGCGCAGCTCTGCGGGGCGTCCCCAGTTACTGTCATATGCCCTCTAGGTCCTCCGCCCTGGCGGAATGCTTTGCGGACATTATCCATAACACTCACATGCTTACGCATTTATGTAAGGGCTGCTGCACACCCGAAGGCGCTTGAGGATCGCTGCGCGAAAAGCATGGTTTTCGCTACCGCCCTGCGGGATCTTCCCTGTCCCGGGGGAACGCTTTTACGCAAACCGTTGCGCTGCTTTACAAAAACTATTTATCCTTATTATAAAACAAAGCATATAAAGCTGTGGTTTCAGCGGGGCTTAAATTAAAGCGCATGCCTGCTTCGTCCAGAATGGCTATGACGGTTTTTTCCGGCGGGCGGTAGTCCGCAGCTTCCACAGACGGCGGGCGGTTTTCGGCAAAACGTTCAGCCACAAAAGCGGCCGCCCGACGCACCAGTTCGCTTTGAGATATGATTGTCGTCATCTTCGCCTCTTCTGCCGTTCAATATAAACCATCCGCCCGGAATATAAAAGCGGGAAAAACGGTCGGCCAATGTGATTTACTGCCGCCGTTCATATTTTGCGGGCTTGATATAGCCCATTTGCCGGTAAAGCGCAATTGCCGTTCACCCACCCGTAAAGATAATGAAAATACCCATTGCCGCTTGACCGCAAATGCGTTATTGGCTGTGCGCGGAGGTTGATTTGCATGGGAGATCTGAGCGTCGCGGTCATTCAGGGTGTTGTGGAAGGCCTGACCGAATTTATTCCGGTGTCGTCCACCGGACATTTGATTATTGTGGGGCACCTTCTGGGCCTGACCGGCCCCAAGGCCGCCGCATTCGACATCGTCATCCAGCTTGGCGCCATTCTCTCCGTGGTGGCGCTTTACTATCGCAAATGGTGGGGCATGGTCTGCCCGGAGCCCGGTGTGCGCTTTGCGGGCATCAACGGCCTGTGGCTCTTATTTCTCACCTGCCTGCCCGCCGCGACTTTGGGGTTTTTCATCCACGATTTTATTGAGGATAAGCTCTTCGGCCCGTTGACCGTGGCCCTGGCGCTGGCTGTAGGCGCGGTGCTTATTTTGCTGGTGGAAAAATTCAAACCCGCCCCC
>CBDTYX010000084.1:0-7992 GCA_965364745.1 uncultured Desulfovibrionaceae bacterium
GTCGATGGTTTCCAGGCGGTTGATGGAGCGTAGAAGCGTGCTTTTGCCCGAGCCGGAAGGTCCGATAATGACCACTTTTTCGCCGGCCATGATGTCCAGGGAGACGTTGTTGAGCGCCAGGAGGTCCCCGAAAAATTTATACACGCCGCGCATTTGAATGATGGGCTCGGCGGAAAGCCCCATCATGGGGCGGTCGGGCAGGGCGCCGTCATCGGGCATGGCCTCGAAAATGGCTTCATCCATTTCGGCGCCTTCGCCAAAGCCGTAAAGGTCGGGCGACTTGGGGGGGCGGGGCTTAGTGGTCGGCATAGTAATTCAGCTTTTTCTCCATGATGGATACGCCTTTGGAGAGGAGCAGAGTGATGAGCAGGTAGATGATGGCGATCATGGTGTAGGTTTCAAAGTAAAGAAAACTCTCGGCCGCAAATTCGCGCCCCCGGCGCAACACGTCGGTAACGGCCAGGATGGACACCAGCGAGGTGTCTTTGAGCATGGCGATAAATTCGTTGCCCACGGGCGGCAGAATAATGCGCCAAGCCTGGGGCAGGATAACCAGAAACATGGTTTGCATGCGGGTAAAACCCAAAGAGCGGGCGGCTTCCATCTGGCCTTTGTCGATGGATTCGATGCCGGCGCGGAAGACCTCGCCCATGTATGCCCCGTAGCAGATGCTCATGGCGATGATGGCCGCCACCATGTCCGGCACTTTAAGAAAGCGCCCCAAGGCGAAATAAATGTAAAAAAGTTGCACCAAAAGAGGCAGCCCGCGCACCACTTCCACATAGGTGGAGGCCAGAAGATTGATGATCCGATTGCGGGAAAGTTTGCCCAGGCCCGTGAGCAACCCTAGGGGGAGCGAGAGCAAAATGGAGCAGATGGTCACTTCAAAGGTGATGGCGATGCCGTCGGGCAGAAATGTCAGAATTCTGTAGTAGGGGTCGGGAATGAACACGCACAGGCAAACCAGGGCCAGCAGCGCGCCGTAAAAAGATATGGACCAGGCGGTGAGCAGTCGCTTGTCGCTTGGATCCGGAATGGACGCGCCGTCGGTAATTTCAATGCGTGTGGGTTTTTGCTCTTGTATCACGGATTGTCTCAAAGCTTAAAGGTCTGCGGCTGTCGGGGCGCAATGTCCACACCCAATCCTATTAAAGCGTCGAAC
Source organism: uncultured Desulfovibrionaceae bacterium (assembly GCA_965364745.1). GTDB lineage: Bacteria > Desulfobacterota > Desulfovibrionia > Desulfovibrionales > Desulfovibrionaceae > JAVBRZ01. Next base: position 1,163 of record CBDTYX010000084.1, read on the forward strand.
AGGGCGAAGCATGGCTTGCTCCGCCCTGTCCGCATATAACAAAATTAAGGAACCCGCAAGATTATTTAGCCGGGAACCACTTGGCCTGCAGCTCTTTTTCAATGCCCTTGTCTTTAACGGCCTGCACGCCCTTATTGACCAGGTCCAGGGTTTCCTTGTCGTCCTTGCGCACCACAAAGCCGTATTCCTCGGGGGTATCGGTGGGGATAATGAAGGCCACTTTCAGCTTGGCTTTGTATTCTTCCTGCATCAGTGCGTACTGCACGGCCACGGGGTCGTCGCAGACCACGCCGTCAATGCGGCCGTTAAACAAATCTTCCATGGCCAGGCCGATTTCATCATAAGACTTGGCCTTGGCGTCAGGGATGTTTTTAATGGCGAAGTAACCGGTGGTGCCGAGCTGGCCGCCCAAGGTCTTGCCCTTGAGGTCTTCGACGGTGGCGGCGGTGGAGTCTTTGCTGGTGACTACGGCCTGGCGCACGGTATAGTAGGGGATGGAGAAGTCGTACTGTTTGGCGCGTTCTTCGGTAATGGTCACGGAAGAGGCGATAACATTGTAATTTCCGTTTTCCAGACCGGCAAAAATGCCGTCCCAGGCCACGTTTTTGTGAACAATTTTGAAACCGGCTTCTTTGGCCACAGCGTCCATGTAATCAACAGAGTAGCCGGCCACTTGTTTGGAGTCTTTATCAATGAATTCCATGGGCGGCCAGGTGGCGTCATGGGCCACGGTCAAGGTTCTTTCCTCGGCCAGGGCGGGGCCCGTAAGCAGCAGCACGGCAAACAAAGCAAGGCATAATCTCTTCATAAAACCATCTCCCTGTGTCGTTAGGGTTTAAAATTATTTTTAAGTTCAGATGCCCGGAAATTCACTTTTCAATGAAAAAAAAAACATTTTGGATGAGTTCTCTTTTTCTGTCAATAGCCGTGCGCCAAGACGGACCGTCCGCCCGCATCATTCCCGCACGTCGATGGTTCTGCCTCTAGGCCAGGGCGCGGGCCGCGGCGAGGGCAGCCTCGAAGTTGACTTCATGGGTCATTTCCGGCACCAGTTCTTTATAGACAATGGTTCCCTGTTTATCGAGCACCAAAACCGCCCTGGCCAGCAGGCGCAGTTCTTCAATGGCCAGCCCGTAAGCCAGGCCGAAGCTTAAGTCTTTATGATCGGACAGGGTTTCCACAGCCTTTACTCCGGCCGCCCCGCACCAACGCGCCTGGGCAAAGGGCAAATCGCAGCTTATGGTCAAAATGGCCACGTCATCGGACAGTTCCGCCATTTCCTTGTTAAAGCGCCGGGTCTGCATATCGCACACGCCCGTATCCAGAGACGGGACCACGGAAATGATGACGATTTTGTCCGCATAGTCGGACAGCTTGCGTTCGGAAAGGTCATTGGCCAGGGCGTGAAAGTCCGGGGCCTTGTCGCCGACTTTGACCGCCTGGCCCTGAAGGTGAAGTTTATTGCCGAGAAAAGTGATGGTTTCTGTGGTTTTCTGCATGGCTGGCTCCTTGATTTTATTGTGTGGAATATCCAGATACATATTGTCATATCTTCTTAAGCATGATCGCGGGTCCGGGCAATATCCAGCCGCAAAGGGCCGCGCTGTCCCGGTATGGCGCTTGCCCTGCAAGGGGTGTAGTGATAGGAAATAAATGTTATTCGTAATTTTTTTCAATTCCCGACCGACAACCTATAATCTGTGGAGGCTTGATATGTGTAAAAGTGCATTAAAAGGCCTTATTTGCGTATTTACGTTTGTTGTTGTGTGGTCCGCCCTGGCCGCGGCAGTGCCCAATCCGCAGTCCGGCAAGGAGATAAGCCGGGAAGGGTGGGTTCCGACTATTGATGTCGTTGAAATTAATGATCATATTCTGGCCTTTTACGATGGGCGTGATATTTCCTCAGATCCGCCGCTGGCGGACACTTATGTGAACTGGGTTTATTGGGGGGCCATGGATTTGGGGGTATGCACCTATGCCGTTTATCAAGGCGATACCGCGCTTGTTTATGATACTATGCCGACCATTGAGCAAGCGGCATGGATCAGAAAGTACCTTGAAGATAAAGGGGTTCGCAAATTCACAGTGGTTTTGAGCCATTGGCATAAAGACCATATCGCCGGCAATGAAGTATATAAAGACAGTGACATTATCGCTGTGGGCAAAACCCGGCAAACCATGCTTGAAGTTAAAGACAAGCTGGAAGACGGCACCCAGGCCGGCCCGCCGGCAATCAATCCGGTAATTCTGCCCAACATTTTGTTTGACGATAGTCTGGATGTTTATGTGGGCGACATTCTGGTGGAGCTTCATCATTTTGATATCCACTCGCCTGACGGCAACCTTATTTATCTGCCCGACGACAAAATTTTATTTTCCGGCGATACTTTGGAAGACACGGTCACTTATGTAACCAACCCCGAGGATTTCCCCACGCATATCGCGGAAATGAAAAGACTGCGCGGCATGGATTTTGAGCGCATTTACCCCAATCACGGTTCCCTGGATAAGATTAAAAACGGCGGGTACGGAAAAACCTTCATCGATTCTACGATTAATTATATCTCCAAGTTGGTCGCGCACTCTAAAGACAAAGATTTTCTTAAGGCCAACGCCGATCTTAAGACTTTCATTAAAGATGATTTGGACAAGGGGTGGGTGATTTATTTTTCGGCATATGATGAAGTTCATGCCAGCAACCTTCAGAAAGTGCATGATTACTACAAGGACAAAGCTTTGCCCAAACTATAGCATTTATAAGCAGTTGCTTAAGCAGGGGCCGTCGCGCGGTCCCTGCTTTTTTATGATAAAGCGGACAAACCTTGCTTTGCATTTGCACGCTGCAATGCTATTTGGATTGGGACAATCGTTTTATTCAGGAGAAAAATATGTTGCGTATAACTCTGAAGTATTGCTTGGCTTTGACGTTGTTTATAACGGCCGGCCTGGCGCTGCCGGCAGGAGCTTGGGCGGAGAGCGCCCAGGCTGTGGTGAAGCTGCAAACCACCATGGGCGACATTGACATCGCGCTTAACCAGGATAAGGCCCCGGAAACAGTGAAGAACTTTCTGACCTATGTGGATGAAGGCTTTTACAACGGCACCATTTTTCATCGCATTGTGCCCGGCTTTGTGATTCAGGGCGGCGGCCTTGAAGTGAGCATGCTTGAAAAAGATACGCATGCGCCCATTCAAAATGAAGCCGGCAACGGTCTGAAAAACGATCGTTACACCGTAGCCATGGCCCGCACCTCAGACCCGCACTCCGCCACATCCCAGTTTTATATCAACCTTACAAACAACAATGCGCTTAATCACACCAGCGCCACCGTGAACGGTTTCGGCTACGCCGTGTTCGGCAAAGTTATTCACGGCCAAGATGTCGTGGATAAAATCGCGGCCGTGAAGACCAGCCAGAGCGTGCCTGTGGAGCCGGTGGTCATTATTAAGGCCTCGCGGGTGCAGGGGCTGGAATAGTTCAGGCCAAACAAAACGCCATAAAATAAGCCGCGAAATGCGGCTTATTTTATGGTTTAATTTAAATTTTGAATCTATCTATAAACCCGGAACATCTTTTATCCAGGAAGATTGTTCGTACCAGAACGCCCGGCGCGCTTCAATCCAGCCTTCACCTTGCAAAATGGCTATCCAGCTGTTCAGGAAATTGAGAATTTCCTGGTCGCCTTTGCGCACGGCAATGGCCGCCGGCTCTGCCCCCAGGCTTTTGTTGTCCGGCAAATACAATTTATTGGTATGAAAGGCCACATTGAAGCGGATAAGCTGATCTGAAACCACGGCCGCCGGTATTTTGCCCGCCAGAAGGTCGGCCAGCAGGGTTTCCTCGGTCTCAAACAAGCGTAAGGAAGCCTGGGGAAAACGTGCGCCCGCGACTTGAATTTCCGAATGCCCGGCCACCGCCCCCAGAGTCGTGCTCGGAGAGTTAAAATAAGCGGATGTTTTGCCGGGAGCGGCTTGCTTGGAGGCTACCAAAAGGATGCGCGTATAGTAGTAAGGGTTTGAAAAATTAACGTGTAAAGCCCGTTCCGGGGTAATGCTGTACCCGCTGATGATCAGGTCATATTGGCCGGCGTTCAGGCCGTTCATGATATTCGGCATGTCGGTGGGCACAAGTCGCAAAGTTACGCCCAAATCATCGGCCAGGCGGCGGGCCACATCTACTTCAAGGCCCACCAGTTCATTGTTTTTATTCAGCATGGCCAGGGGGGCCAGGCGCGCTATGCCCACGCGCAAGGTTTTTGTTTTTAAAATGCGGTCCAGGGTGGGGCCTGTCCGGCCGTTCTCCTGGGCCTGCCCGGTCCCGGGCAAGGCAAGATAAAGGCACAGCGCCAGGGCGGTTGCCAAAAACTTTAAGCGAGCGACCATGTTTTTATTCCCCTAGTTACTTCCAATATGCTATATAAGGAGTGAAGCGACACAGTATCGTCGGAGACATATATTAACAGCGCTTGCCGGTGGAGGCAAGATTGTATGGTCGAGGACGCGCTTATGCATAATACTTGTTTTCATAGGCGATTAAGGTTAAGACTTGGGCAAGGGGCCTTTCCCGCGCGTGGAAAGGGCGCCGTCAGTAAAATAGCGTTATCTCGGCCGAAGGCAGGGTATTTATGACTGATTTTTCCGCGTATAATCAACTGCTGGGTGTGGTATGCAGCGTATTTGAAGCATACTCCGCGGTGCTTATCCTGCCGTCCGGCCAGCAGCAGGACAAACACTGGATCGCGGCGCAGTTCAGCCTGGGCAACCATGTCAACCTGGGCGGAGAAGTCAGTCCCGGGCAAAGTCTGGCCGGTTGGGTGCTGCGCGATCAACATCCGCTGTTGGTCAATAACGTGGAGCAGGGCAAAAATACTTTAGGCTACTACCTCAACGATGAGGATATGAACATCAAGGCCTTTATGGCCGCGCCCCTGCCGGGGGGCAAAGGCGTTTTATGCGTTGACAGCAAGCGCCAATATTCTTTTTCTGAAAAAGATCAAAAAATATTGCATCTGTTTTGCGAATTTCTGGGCGGCATTCAGGAGCAGCTTACCTTTGCGGCCGTGAGCCGCACCGTGTTCAGCTATTATTCCGCATTGCAGCAGTTGTATAATTTGCGCAAGCGCTTCAACCGCTGGTCTATTTTCCTGCAGCACTTCTTGCGCTTGCTTTCCGAAACCACGGGCTTTTCTTACTGCTTTTTCGCCGTGCGCGATGAAAGCGGCGAAAATTACATATTGGAAGGTGAAAACGCCCAGGTCATTTTAGTTAAGAATAAACCTTTGGAGCTGCCCATGGGTAGCGGCTTGGTGGGCTGGACCTTCCGCGACGGCTCGCCCCTCTTCGCCGGCGCATCCGAGGCGGCCTTGAGCGTGCCGGTGCTTAAAAAAGGCGTGGGGCCACAAAATATTCAGGCCGTAGCTTGCCTGCCCGTGTCGGTCAATTTGATCACTCGCGGGGTTATTTGCCTCACCCACGACAAGCCCCTGACCATCAATGACGATATGAAAGGCTTTTTAACCATGGCCTCCGAGCATTTAACCCTGTTTTTGGATAATTTATACACCAAAAACAAGCTGCAACAGACGGCGCGTTCCTTAAAAGCTTACGAGGACGTGCGCAACAAGGCTTCCGCTAACTACAACCTGTCACGATTTAAAGAGAGCGATTGATGCGATTAGCCCTGTCCAGGTTTTTCGGCAAAGAACTGGCCATGGACTTAGGAACAGCCAATACCCTGATTTTTGTCCCCGGTCAGGGGGTTGTGCTTAACGAGCCTTCAGTGGTGGCCCTGGACGCTGAACATAAGACAGTGCTGGCTGTGGGGGCTGAAGCCAAAGAGTTCCTGGGCCGCACTCCGCGGCGCATCAGGGCTGTGCGGCCCCTCAAGGACGGGGTTATCGCCGATTTTGACGTCACCCAAAAAATGGTGTCGTTTTTTATTGCCAAATGTCTGAAACGCAAAAGTATTTTTCGGCCCAGAATGGCCATTTGCGTGCCCACAGGCATTACCCAGGTGGAAAAGCGGGCGGTAATCGAAGCCGCCAACCAGGCCGGGGTCACTCAGGTGCGCCTCATTGAAGAGCCCATGGCTGCGGCTATCGGTGCGAATCTTCCCATCAATGAACCCATGGGCAACATGGTGGTGGATATCGGCGGCGGCACTTCGGAAATGGCCATCATTACCCTGTCGGCCATCGCTTATTCCGAATCTCTGCGCGTGGCCGGCGACGCCATGAACAGCGCCATCCAGCGCTACTTTCAGGATCAATTTCAGCTCCTGGTGGGCGAAAACATGGCGGAGCGGGTGAAAATGGCCATCGGTTCGGCCCTGCCTTTGGCGCAGCCCCTGGCCATAGACGTGCCGGGCAAAGATATGATCAACGGCACCCCCCGGCCCATCCGGGTGACCGACAGCCACATTCGCGAAGCGCTGTTTGAGCCCGTGCAGATGATTGTCAACAGCATCTACAAAGCTTTGGAGAAAACTCCGCCGGAGCTGGCCGGGGATATCGTCAACAACGGTATCCTCATGGCCGGCGGCGGCTCTTTGCTCAAAGGCTTCGATACGCTGGTGCACAAGGTCACCGGCCTTAAAGTGGTGGTGGATGACGACCCGCTGACCACAGTGGTGCGCGGCACCGGCCGCACTCTGGAAGAGCCGGTTAAGTTTGGGGACGTGTACATCAATTAGGGGTTTCCCTTCCTCCGGACCTCCTTCCCTCCTGAACCTGTATTGGCAAGATATGCAAAGTGTATAGAGCTGAACGCTACCAGCGCGCAATCCTTGACACTTCTCCCGACTCTGATTTAAACAGAGCCATCATTTTGTCC
>CBDTYX010000085.1:0-7936 GCA_965364745.1 uncultured Desulfovibrionaceae bacterium
GGCGGTGCGGGCGGACCAGGTTTTGTCCGGGTTTTGGCCTTGCACGAACAGGGCGCCGCGGTTGAATTCGTAGATGTATTGGACGTCTTCGGCCGAGGCGGTGACGATTTGGCCTTTGGCGTCGATGATGACAGCGCCGCGAATTTCGGTGTCGCCAGCGAGCACGGCTGCGCCCACGGCGTTGCGCAGGGCGCTGACGTTCAGCGAGAGCAGGGCGTTTTCCACGGTGCAGCCGGAGTAAATGCGGCCGGTTTTGGAGAGCACGGCCGCGCCGGCGCCGGTGTTGGAGTAGGGGGCGTAGGCGCTGCGCGAGGCTTTGCCGGCGGCGTCCTTAAGGACGGCGATGTCTTTGTCGGTTAAATCCTGCACAAACCAGCGGCGGTAAATGCGTTCGTATTCGCCGCTTTCCACCAGCATGCGCATGCCGGCGTTGATGATGGGCAGGATGCGCGGGGCTTGTTCCTTATTGACCGCGATGTACATGTCCGAGAGGCGCAGGGGTGTGCCCAGAGCGGTGATGTCGGTGTACTTGAATTTATCGATCAGATAGTAGGTGTTGCCTTCCGGGCCGCAGTAGCCGACCACCTGGTCGGCGAACAGGGCGCGCAGGGCTTCCTGCTTGCTGGGGTAGGGCTTGACGATGATGCCGCCGTACATGTCCAGCAGGCGCTGGGCGTAGGAGCCTTTTTCCACGGCCACGGCCTGGCCGCGCAGGAGCGAGGGATCGGGCACGCGGTTGCGCAGCTTGGTGAAGAAGCGGATATTGGCCGCGAGGGTGGGCAGCTCGCTGAAGGCGTAAAGCTCGGCGCGCTGGGCGCTTTTGATCATGCCCGTGGTCAGGGTGATTTGCCCGCCGGCCAATTCGAGCTGGATGCGGTCCCAGGCGAGCGGCCGCAGGAGCAACTCCACGTTCTGGCCTTTGAAGATGGCCCGGACGAGGTCCATTTCAAAGCCCGCGCCGTCGCCGCCGGCTTCGGTGAAGGTGTAGGGCGGGAATTCCTGGTCGAAGCCGTAGACCACTTTTATGGGCGCGTTGTTTTGGGGCGGCTGCGGCGTATTGCTGCCCTGGGCAAAGGCGAGGGGCAGCAAGAGGCCGATGAAGAGTACGGTTAAGCTTAAGCTGAGTAAAAATCTGCGCATAAGGGCAGCTCCTTGCAATTTCCGGCGTTTAAGCGGCGAGGAACATATAGCATAACCGCGCCGGCATGCAAACCGGGCGGATTTCGCGTCGGGGCATGCACAGGTCTTTTCGGACGATTTTTGAAAAAGAACAGGGCGGGCGGGAAAAATTTCGTTCGTGTGCCGGCGCAAGAATTTCGCCCGCGCGGGAACGCAAAAATTTTACAGGACGGGAGCGTTATTTGAACGCGGTATATAAAAAGCGCAGGCCCACAAAAATGAGCACTGTGGCGAGGACGAGCAAAATGCCCCGGCCTTTGAGGCGCTTTGACAGGCGCGCGCCCAGCTGGGCCCCGCCGATGACGCCGGCGGCCAGGCAGATGATGGTCAGCCAGCCATGGTCGAGGGTGCCGTTGACTATATGGGTGGTGACCCCGGACAGGGACATGATGGCCAGCATGAAAATGGAAGTGGCCGTGGCGATGTGCACCGGGAAGTTGAGCAGATAAACCATGGCCGGCACATGGATGATGCCGCCGCCGATGCCCAGGAAGCTGGAGAGCACGCCTACGCCAAGGCTGATGATTACGCCGGTGCGCAAACGAAAGCTGTAGGTGTGGGCTTGGCCCTCGCTGTCGGTAAATGAGCGGGTGGTGAGGCCCGGCGCGGGCAGATCGATTTGGGCTTCTTTGCGGCCGTGGGGCTTGAAAATGAGAAAGACGGCCCCGGCCACGAGGGCGGCGCCGAACACGGCGTTAAAGGCGGTGCGGGAGACGAGGTCGGTGCCCAGGGCGCCGATGATGGTGCCGGGTATGGCCGCGCAGGCGAAAATGAGCCCGGAGCGGAAATCAATGCGTTTTTGGCGGGTGTAGGCCGCCGCGCCGGACACGGCATTGCAGAAGACCACGGCCAGGGAAGTGGCGGTAAGGTAGGCCGAGGGCTCGTGCGGATAGAGAATGAGCAGCACGGGCATAAGGATGAAGCCGCCGCCCAGGCCGAGCAGGGTGCCCAAAGCGCCCACGGCCAAACCCAGAAGGACGAAACAGGGATAAAGCAGAAATTCAGGCATGGAAAAAGACCTTGTTCTTCAAACTTGTCACAGCGGTAAGGCTTACGCTTATGCGTTGATCAAATCCCGAATGCGGCTGGTCAGGCTGGGCAGGTCGGGCTTGCCGATCTGGTCATCGGCGCCGAGCTGCGCGCCTTTTTTGCGCAGGGCCTCGGTAATGTGCGAGGAGAAAAGGACCACGGGCAGCGTTTTTAAGACAGGATCGGACTTGATGTTTTTCAGCAAAGTATGCCCGTCCATTTCCGGCATTTCAATGTCGGAAACCACCAGTTCCACCAGATTTTGCAGCGGCACGTTATCGTTGGCCACGCGGTTGCGGTAGGTTTGCAGAATTTCCCAGGCCTCTTTGCCGGTGTTGCGCAATTCCACCTCAAAGCCCACCTTGCTCAAAATTTTGCTGAGCAGGGTGCGCACGGACTGCGAGTCGTCGACCACAAAAATTTTGTGGCCCTGGCCGAACTGCTCTTCGGGGTCCATTTTGCTCAAGAATTCTTCATGGGCCGCAAACCCGGTCATGCTGCCGATAATGTGTTCCATATCCAGAATGAACAGCAGGCGGTTTTCAATGCGCACCACGCCGGTTATGGAATCGGCGCTGAAGGCCTGCAAAGCGTCGGGCGGTTCCACCTGGCTCCAGGTCAGGCGGTGGATGCGGTTGACCCCGGAAACCACAAACGCGGAGACCATGCCGTTGAACTCGCAGACAATGACTTTGTCGTTTTCCGTGCCGGTCATTTTTTTGTTGAGGCAAAGGCCCAAATTGACCAGGGGCAGCACCTGGCCGCGCAGGTTGAAAGTGCCGAGCACCGCGACATGCTGCTGGTTGGGCATGGCCGCGATAGGGGGGATGCGGATGATCTCCAGCACTTTGGCGACGTTGATCCCGTAATATCCTCGGTATTCCTGACCATCCAGAATTTCATCAATGTAGAATTCGATGATTTCAAGTTCGTTGCTGTCGGAATCCAGAATAATATTTTTGTCGCTCATGGGCGGTCTCCAGGTTGTCTGCCGGCTTGAGGCCGATTTTATCTTATTTTGTATATATCGTATCCGGCGAAACAGTCCAGTTTTATTTAGAAAGTTCTTGCCGTTACAGGGGGCAGGCCGCTCCGCGGGCACAGATCCGCCAACTCGCAGGATTCGCACTGCGGGTTGCGGGCCATGCATACTTCGCGGCCGAACCAGACCAGGCGGTGGTTGAGGTCGCCCCAGCTGTCACGCGGGAACAGGCGCATCAGGTCCTTTTCAATGACTTCGGGGCGGTCGGATGCGGTCAGCCCCAGGCGGAAGGAGATGCGCTTCACGTGCGTGTCTACGGCAACGCCTTCATTGCGGCCGTAGCCGCTCCAAAGGATGATGTTGGCGGTTTTGCGGGCCACGCCGGGCAAGCGGACGAGTTCGGCCATGTTGTCCGGCACTTTGCCCCCATGCTCGCGCGCGATTATTTGCGCGGCGGCAATTAGGTGCTTTGCCTTGCTGCGAAACAGGCCTGTGGAGCGGATGACTTCTTCGAGCTCGGCCGCCCCCGCCTCGGCCAATTCAGCCGGGCCGGGCCAGCGGGCAAACAGGTGCGGGGTGACCAGGTTGACCCGCGCGTCAGTGCATTGGGCGGCCAGAACCGTGGATACCAGAATTTCCCAGGGCGATTCGGCGTTGAGCTGGGAGCGGGGGGCCGGATAGCGCGCGGCCAGGCGTTTTAAAATAGCGGCGACATGCGCCTTGGGGGTCGAGGTTTCGCGCATGTTTGCAAAGTACCTTTTTACGGTCGTTTTGCAAAGGTTTTTCCCAGCGCCGGCAAACAGCATTGCCCTGGCGGGCGCTTCGGGCTATAAACAGACTATGAAACTTTAAAGTCGGAGTCGGGCGATGATTCACCTCTTGTATATTACGGTCAAGGATAAAGCGGACGCGCGGGCCATAGCCGCAAAGCTTCTGGAAGCGCGGCTTATTGCCTGCGCCAATATTGTGGGCGGGGTCGAGTCTTTGTACCGCTGGAAGGGCGAGTTCTGCGACAGCGAGGAAGTTTTGCTGCTGGCCAAAACCACGGAAGAGAAAATTCCGGCTGTGGTTGACGCGGTAAAGGCCATGCACAGCTATGAGCTGCCCTGTATTGTGGGGTTTCCGGTTACGGCCGGGCTGCCCGCGTTTTTACGCTGGGTGGATGAGGAAGTGAAAGAGTGACCCAAGGCCCTAGAAGGCTTTACTGATAAATCAAAACCGCCCGCGCGCCGCGAATTATTTTAAAGGGCAAAGGCGGCCGGCCGGAAATTTTGCCGCGAACAATTTTAACCGCAACAAGGAAGCGCTCATGGCCATTTATGTATCAGGCTCCCTGGCTTTTGACCGGATCATGCTCATGCCGGGAAAATTTGTGGATCATATTCTGCCGGAAAAACTACACATTCTGAGCGTGTCTTTTTTGATCGACCGTATTGTGGAAAAGCGCGGCGGCACGGCCGGCAACATCGCCTACACCATGCATCTGCTGGGACTGAAGGCCACCATCCTCTCCGCTGTGGGCAGGGATTTTCAGGCCTATGCTTCCGAGCTCTCGCGCTGGGGCCTGACTTTGGAAGGCATCCGGGAAATAGAGGAAGAGCTCACGGCCGGGGCTTATATCATTACCGACAACGGCGGCAACCAGATTAACGGCTTTTGTCCGGCGGCCATGAATTTTACTTGCGGCTTCGCTTTTCCCGCCGCGCTCGGCCCGCAGGACATAGCCGTGGTGGGCGCGGGCAATATTCAGGATATGTATGAACTGCCCCTGCGCTACAAAGAGGCGCAAGTGCCGTATATTTTCGACCCAGGCCAGCAGATTCCGGCGCTGCCCCGCGAAACGCTGCTCTCATCCATTACCGGCGCCAGGCTGCTTATCTGCAATGACTATGAAATAGAGCTGATTTGCGACGCCCTGAACTGCGACAAGGACTATTTGATGAAGCTGACCGATGCGGTGATCACCACCCTGGGCGAGCAGGGCTGCCTCATTGAAGAGAACGGCTTTGAGCCCGTGCATATTCCGGCTGTGCCCGTGGAGAGGGCCGTGGAGCCCACGGGCTGCGGCGACGCTTTTCGGGCGGGCCTCGTTTTAGGCATCACCCAGGGGCAGTCCCTGGACGCCGCCGCCCGCCTCGGCGCCACCGCGGCCAGTTTTTGCGTGGAGCATTTCGGCACCCAGGAACATTCGTTTACCATGGACGAATTTGTGAAGCGCCACCGCGAGGCGTTTTGCGAAGAGTGCTAGCTAGCGGCTCGCAATGCCGTCGTAAATTATGCGGGCCATGATGTCCCGCGCCAGTTTGGCCGCTGTGAAATTCGGCCCGTTCAAACCGGACAGAGGCGCCAACTCGACCACATCAAATCCCAACACTTGCCGGCCGGGCACGACCAGGTCCAGCAGCCGCTTGGCTTCATACCAGGTCAGGCCGCCGGGGTCCGGCGTGCCGGTGGACGGCATCAGGCTTGGATCCAGCCCGTCCACATCAAAAGTAATGTAAATATCTTTAGGGAAATCCGGGGGCAGCAGGGAAAAGCCCGGTTCGCGCAAGGCGCCCAGCCCGCCCAACTCATAGAGCTCATCCGCGTCCAGGTGTCCGACCTTGAACAGCTCGCGAGCTTCCATGTCTTCCGGGCTGATATTGCGCACGGCGACTTGAAATAACGACAGGCCGAGCTCCACTCCCCGCCGCATCACGCATCCGTGGTTGAATCTGTCGCCGTCAAATTCGTCGCGCAAGTCGCCGTGCGCATCAAACTGGACTATGCCAAAACTGCCGTATCTGCTGTGAAGAGCTTTGAGCGCGCCCAGGCTGACCGTATGTTCACCGCCCAGCAGCACCGGGATGGCTCCATGGTCCAGAGCAGTGGTGACGGCCAGGCTGATATTGGCCAGCACCTCTTCCGCGCGCCCAGTACAATCCACCGCCGGAGCGGTGTAAATGCCGCTTTCCACAATGGAAAACCCGCGCCCGTCCCATGTTTCAATGAAATTTGAAGCACCCAGCAAAGCCGACGGACCGTCAGCCGTACCCCGGCCGTAACAAACCGTGGCTTCATAAGGCACCGGGATAACATGAAACAAGCAATCCTCGGGAGTTCTCTCCGCCATTATAAATTCCATGAACTTTGTGGCGTGTAACAAACAATCGCTCATAAGCCCTCCTTTCCCGGTCGAATAATTTCTGATCTCTGTGTTTGTTTTAAAAAAAGTACTCCCTTTATAACAGGAGACCACAGGAGACCACCGTCCGAAACTTTTTTAACGATCCAGTTGTATTTTTTTATTGTCCGGTTTAATGTGTTCATACTCCTGGAATATTTTTTGTGGGTTGCAATGATTATTTCCGCCTCCCAAAAAGACCAAATTCAGCGGCAGTTAGAGACTATACTGTTTTCACCGGACTTTCAGGCCTCAGAGCGTCTGCGTGCGTTTCTTCGGTTCATTGTGGAAGAAACCCTGGCCGGACGGGATGCCGAACTGAAGGCCTACACCATTGGCTTGGCTGTATTTGACCGGCCGGACAATTTCGATCCCCAGGCGGATCCTGTGGTCCGGGATCAGGCCGCCAAGCTGCGCTCGCGCCTGCTGGAGTATTATAGCGCGAATCGCGAGCCTGGCGAGGTGCGCATTATTGTGCCCAAGGGACGCTATGTGCCGTCTTTTGAATTCACCAACGAGACGCATGCGCCCCAGCCGGTTGCGATCCCTTCAACGTCCCCGGAAGCCCAAATGGTCGCTTCTGCGCAGCTCCTGCGCCCCAGCGTGGCGGTGATGGATATCGCCGACCTTAGCGGGAAGACCGAGCACAGCATGTTCGCCAAGGGGCTGGCCGAGAACCTGATCCTCGGCCTAGCCAGATTTCCGGACATCATCACGGTTAATCTTAATTACGAACAAGAAGGCGGCGGCGAGGATTTTTTCGACTTCGCGGCCGGCCAGGGGGTGCGTTTCGTGCTGCACGGCAGCATTCAAATCGTGGCCGAGATGCTCCGCGTCTATGTAAAATTCAGCGATACCCTGACCAGATCAAACCTCTGGGTGGAAAAGTTCGACCGCAAAGTCGTACCGGAAGACCTCTTTAAAACCCAGGACGAAATAGCCCAGGCCGTTGTGGCTCAAGTGGCCGATGGTTTCGGGATGATCCGCCGCACGCTGATGACCGAACTGCCCAGCGGCAATTCCGATGAATATCAAGTTTATGAGGCCTCTTTGCTCTACCACAACTGGACGTTCTCTTTTCAGACCGACCGTTTTTTTCTGGCCAAAAAAGCCCTGGAGCGCGTTTTGGTGGTCGAACCGGACAATGAGTTCATTTTGTCCATGCTGGCGGATATTTACGCCACGGACTATCAGCTCGGCTACACCGACGAGGCCGGGCAATACCTCGACAAATCGTTGGTACTGGCCAACAAGGCCGTATTTATCAATCCCAACTGCCAAACCGCACGTATGATTCTGGCTCTGAATTATTTTCTGCGCCGCGATCAGGCGCAGTTCATGGCCAGCGTCAGCTCCATTGTCGCCCTTAACCCTTCCGACAGCTACATACTAGGCTCCGTGGGCTCCTTCCACGTATTAATGGGCAATACCGAACTTGGCCTGCCAATGATTGAAAAGGCCATGGAAATGAATCCGCGCGCGCCGTCATGGTTTTATGAAGCCACCTTCATGCACCACTATCTGCTCGAGGAATATGAACAGGCCCTGGTGGAAGTGCTGCGCATAACCATTCCGCGCAGCCC
>CBDTYX010000086.1:0-7931 GCA_965364745.1 uncultured Desulfovibrionaceae bacterium
GGTTTTCCCTCCCCGGCTGTCTTCGCCCTCCGCCTCCCCTTGCCTGGCCGCGTGAAAAAGCGTATGGTTTACACTGTCCGGAGTTGTGGCCGGGCGGGGGCTTAATCTTTAACGCCTTTAGCCGTAAAGTAAGATCATGGGTAAAAAAGCCGCTGTTGATTTCAGCGCCGGGGGGCTGCGCACCGCCCCTCTGGTGGCCGACAACGCCTTTAACTGGCGCGTGTTTGACGCCAACGCCCAGGCGTATTTGCGCAAGCGGATCGCGCCCGGAGTGTTTGCGGACATTTGCGCCGCGGCTTTACGCTCGCCCCTGGCCGTGCCTTACGGGCACACCATTTACAAATACCGCTATTTGGCGCTTATGGAAGAGGAGCGCTATTACGAGGCCTTTTTGGACGCCGAGGTCATGGGCGGCGTATTCCGCGACGAGCTGAACCACCAGCAGATGCTTTGCTCTGTTTACTTGAAGCGCCACAACTTCGACCGCGCCCTGGACTGCGTGAACAAGCTGCTGGCCTTTGCCAGGCGCAACGGGCTGGACATGGTCGACCTTTTGGGCCAACGCGCCGAGCTGTTACGCTTTATGGCCAAAATCAAGACCTTTACCGCCCCGGACTTTTGCCGGAAAATCGAGCGCGACGGAGAAGAGGCGCAGCGCCTTTATTCCGGCCTGCCTGTGATCGTTAAAGGCAAGGCCCTGTTCGCCCTCAATGAGGAAACCCGCCACCCCTTTCTGGTGTTCAACCTGGACGACAAGGACAACGAGACCGGCTTCAAACGCATTTACGGGCAGACCGCGCCTTGCGAAATTCCCTTTCTGCAGGGCCTTGTTCCGCATACGACCATTACCATGCTCGGCTACTTTCTGGGCGCCCTGGAAGACCAGCTTCTGTTTTCCCCCTGTTACCTGCTGGATTGATCCCGCCGCGAATTTAACCATAAATCAATAATATCGGATAGTCGCTATGTTTGGTATCGGTCCGGGTGAACTCGTCGTGATCATCATTGTAGCTCTGGTGGTGCTGGGGCCGGAAAAACTGCCCGCCGCGGCCCGCACGCTGGGGCGGCTTAGCGGCGAGCTGCGGCGCATGTCCATGGAGTTTCAGCGGACCATGAACATGGAAGTCGAGCCGGGCATAACGCCCAAAGCCGCCACGGAAACGCCGCCGGCCCCGGCAGAGGAACCGGCGGCTGAAACCGCCGAAAGCCAGCTTGGGCCGGACCCCGCCAAGCTGGCCCTAGCCCGGGCTTACATTGCGGAAAGCTCCGCGGCCGTGCCTGAAGCGAGCCGCGAGCCCGCCGCCGCTGAAGCGCCGCCCGCGCCGGAACCCGCAAAGGAGCGTGACCCCGCATGAGCGACGCGCCGCCCACTGTTCAACCGGAGAGCCCGGCCGCGCCGCCCGCGGCGTCTTCGGCCCCCCCGCCGCCTCCGCCGCCCGGGCCCGGACACATGCCCCTGTTTGACCATTTGCGCGAGTTGCGCACACGCCTCTTGCGGGCGCTCTTATCCGTATTCGGCGGTTTTTTGCTGTGCTACTGGCAGGCCCCGCGCATTCAGGCCGCCCTGGAAGCTCCGCTGCTGAGTGTTTTAAAAAACCTGCCCCAGGTTACGGGCAAGCTCATGTTCACGGGCCTCGCGGAAGCCTTTATTGTTGAGGTCAAAGTGGCCCTGGCCGCCGGGCTCATTCTGGCCTCGCCCCTGGTTTTTTATCAATTCTGGGCCTTTGCGGCCCCAGGCCTGTACCCGCAAGAAAAACGCCTGCTTGTGCCCCTGGCCCTGGCTACCGGTCTTTTTTTCGCGGCCGGAGCGCTGTTCGGCTACTTCGTGGTCTTTCCGCCCGCCTTTGAATTTTTCTTAAGCTACAACTCGGAAAGCGTGACCGCCATGCCCGCCTTGGGCGAATATTTCGGCTTCTGCATCCAGCTTCTGCTGGCTTTCGGCCTGGTCTTCGAACTGCCGGTGCTGGCCTTTTTCCTGGCCCGCTTAGGGCTGATTACCGCGGCCCGGCTTAAAAAAATACGCGGCTGCGCTTATATAGCGGCTTTTGTCCTCGCCGCGGTGCTCACTCCGCCCGACGTGGTCTCCCAACTCCTCATGGCCGGGCCGCTTCTGGCCCTGTATGAGCTGAGCATCGTCATCGTCAAAGCCTTCGGCCGCGAAAAAACGCCCAAAAACGAGGCTGCGGACGCCGCGCCCGCGCCAAACAATGACGCCCCGCCGGTCTGAACGCATTTTTTCCTTATTTACATATTTCCATTATCGGCTATGCTGCTTATCATATAAGCAACCGCACTCAACACGCTGAAAACCGGCAAGTTTAAGGAGCAGACATGGCCGACCGCATTGCCAGCATTACCCGCGCCACTTCAGAAACCGACATTGACCTTTCCCTCAACCTGGACGGCGCGGGCAAGGTGAGCGTCAGCACCGGCTTTGGCCTGGCCGACCACATGCTTGATCTTACGGCCTTCTGGGCCGGGTTTGACTTAAGCCTGACCTGCCGGGGCGACAGCCATATTGACGCCCACCACAGCCTGGAAGACAGCGCCCTGGTGCTGGGCCAGGCTATGCTTACCGCTCTTGGCGAGCGCAAAGGCATCGCCCGCGTGGGCTGGGCCCGCGTGCCCATGGACGAGGCCCTCGCGGAAGTCACGCTTGATCTTTCCGGCCGCCCCTATCTGGTTTACCAGGGCGCCGAACTTCTGCCGCCGGTCATGGCCGGGGAAGAGCGCGATCTCTGGCGCGAATTTTTCAAATCCCTGGCGGCCGGGGCGCGCATGAATCTGCACATCACCTATCACTACGGCTTAAACGGACATCACCTCCTCGAATCCGCATGCAAGGGGCTGGGCCTTGCCCTGCGTCAGGCGGTGAGCACTACCCGCGACCATCTTCTCAGCACCAAAGGGAGTCTTGACTGATGCTGAAAAACCACCGTCCCATTACCGCTCGCCTCACATTTGCTCTTGCGACCTTTATGCTCGCGGCCGCTCTGGTCGCCTGCAGTTCTCCACGCCCGCCCATCAGCCAATCCCTGCCCAATTTGAGTCTGGGCGTGTCCGGGTTTACCCAGCCGCGCACGGTTAACGAACTTCTGGCCGGAGTGGCTTATTCCGAACAGGAGCACCTCTCCGACAACGTGCTTCTGGAACTGGACATGGCCCTGCAAGATACCCTGCTGACCGAATCCGAGCACAGCTTTAAACCTTTGAGCGACGCCTACGCCTGCCAAAACAGCGTTACCGGACGGGGCGAAAAACTGAGCGCTCTTGATTACTGGCTGGCTGTGGGCAAATGCCTTGATGTGGACGTGTTGCTTGTGCCCCAGATCATCTACTGGCAGGAACGCGACGGCGGCGAAATGGGCGCGCAACGCCCGGCTTCGGTCACCCTGGACATGTATATGCTGAACATCAACCAGGACCGGCTGATCAGCCGCTATCACTTTGAGGAAACCCAGGAAAGCCTGACCTCCAACTTGCTTGACCTCGGCAAGTTTGTGGAACGCAGCGGCAAATGGCTCAGCGCCCGTGATCTGGCCGCCGAAGGCATGCGCAGAGGCGTAAAGGAGCTTGGCTTATGATCCTGTTTCCGGCCATAGACATTAAAGACGGCTATTGTGTGCGCCTGGTGCAGGGCAGAGCCGACAAGGAGACCATTTTCAGCGCCGACCCCGTGGCCATGGCCAAACGCTGGCTGCAAGAAGGCGCCCGCTGGCTGCACATTGTGGACTTGGACGGCGCCTTTAAAGGCTCGCCGGTCAACCGCGAAGTTGTGGCCGCCATTGCCAAGGCCGTACCCATTCCCATCCAGCTTGGCGGCGGCATCCGCCTGCCGTCCACAGCCAAAGAATATCTTGATATGGGCGTCGACCGCCTGATTATCGGCACTTCAGCCCTGAAAGATCCCAAGCTGTTTGCCGACCTGTGCGACAAATATCCCGACAAAATCGGCGTGTCTTTGGATGCGCGCGACGGGCGCCTGAAGAGCAACGGCTGGGTGGAAGACGCGGGGGCGACCATTGACCAGGTGCTGCCCAAAATGGCTGAAGCCGGCGCAGCCTTTGTCATTTACACCGACATCGCCCGCGACGGCATGCAAAGCGGCATCAACCTGCCCATGATCGAAATGGTGGCCAAGGCCAGCCGCATTCCGGTGGTGGCCGCCGGCGGCGTGCATGATCTCGACGATATCAAGTCCCTTTATCCCCTATGGGGAAAAAGCAACCTGGAAGGCGTCATTGCCGGACGGGCTATTTACGAGGGCACCCTCAACCTGCAAACGGCCCTGGCCTGGATCAGCGAGCAGGAGTCCCGGGGGGTGTAAGTTTACGCTGACGTTTTTGACCTTTAAAGGCGGCATGAAGCAAGCGCTAAAAACGGCTTGTTTCATGCCGTTATTTTTTAGAGCGTTCTCGACTCTAAACTTTTGAGCATTTTTCAATTGAAACAATGGGGGCTGGCCTACTCATCGGCGGAAGGAAAACTGAAGTGTTCGCTGCTGATACGTTGCAGGCTTTCTCTTCGCTTCGCGCCGAGCTCCGCAATGCGCGCGAAGGCCTCTGCATGGGCTTCATGCCCTTGCGCTTCAGCCTTGAGCAGCGGTTCTAAAAAATCGAAATTAGCGGCAAAGGGCATATAGACCTGATCGGGCAAGGCCACCTTGAGCGCCTGGCGCAAAGCGGCCCGGGCCGCCCCCTCGTTGCCCAACTTGTGGTAGGCGGCGGCGATGTAAATGCAGGCGTAGATTTCCAGCAAACAGTGCCTGATCCGGACCTTGCCTTCCAGCAGGCGGTCAAGCTCGCCGATAACTCTGGTGTATTCGCCGTTGACCAGCATAGCGCGCCCGGCGACCAGATAATAATAATCGCTGGTCACCGCGTACAGGCGGTCTCTTCTCTCATCCTTGCGCCGGAGCCATTCCGGCATGTCGTCCAAACGCCCCAGAGCAAGAAACGCGGCCCCTTTGCACAGATCCACCGTATGCAGCAGATAATAGTCCGGCCGTTTGGTGATCATGCGGCGCATTTCGCCAAGCAGGCCTTCCACGGCAGGCCAATCCGCGCGCATAAGCGCCAGACGGATGCGCAAAAAGAGTATGCAAAAAATCATGCTCAACTGTTCGTGCTTCTCAGCTTCAGCAGCCGCTTTGTGGCAGAGAATTTCCGCGCCGGCAAAGTCTCCCCGCATGAACAGAATTTCCGCTTCCATAATTTGCGCGCAGCTGGCCCCGTGGTGTTGCGTCAGTTGATGATAATCCGGCAGAGTTCGGCGCAATTGCTCAAGATTTCCCCACAGCCCGCCGCTGTCCCGATAAAACATGAACAGCACGGAAGGAGAGCCCAAACTCCAGGAAGATTTAGGCCCGTACAGGCGCGTATGGCCGCCGAGCATCGCGTAAGCCTGGCGGAAGTGCCCGCCCATGGCCTCTATGTCGTTAAAAGCTTCCAAACCGTGCAAGGTGTGCAGCTCACCCCGCCAGACACGGCTTTCCGGGTCGTCATAGGGCAAGGAGGCGCATTTTTTCGTCAGCCAGTCCAAACACCAGGCGAAAGTGGGGGCGTCATTGGCAATAAACGCGGCCAAGGCGTATTTGAACCCGGCGCCCACATGCCGGTCTAAAATTTCTTCCGGACAGGTTTTGAAAAACCGCACAAACAAATGCGCGTTTTCCGCCACCATGTGGTTGCTCATGCCCTCTTCCATAACTTGCAATGATTTCTCGTAATCGCCGGCCGCATAATAAGCGGCCACCGCGGAAGAAATCTCGTCCCGGGACAAGTGCCAGTCGCCGCAACGTCGGTTATAGGCGCGCTGTTGGGAAATGGCCAGGCGTTCAAAGCGCTCTTTTAAAAAACCGCGCAAAATGCTGTGCAAAGAAAAGGTCCGGCTCACGGAATCATAAGTGACAAAAGAATTTTTGTGCTGCAGCTCTTGCAGAAGATCTTCAGTCTCCTCGCTTGAATCAAGAAAGACGGCTTGTTCCAGGGTGAACCTTTCCGCCGGGTAAAGCGCAAACAAAAAATTCTTGGTGGCGGAAGACAAAGGCGCAAAAACCTCTTTCTCCACCAGGGCGTTCAGCGCCTCGGGCTGCTCCAAAACGCCGTTTTTGATATAGCGCAAAAGATAAAGATACAGCGCGCTGATCCAGCCGGAGGTGCGGGCATATAAAATATTGGCGTCCTCTATGGGCAGCGTTATGCCGCAGCAGGCATAATAGGCCACAATCTCGTTGCGGGAGAGGGCAAAAGCCTCCCGCCCCACATAGCCCATCAACCCTTTCAACTGCAAAATCTCTTTGCCGCCCGCATACTCATTGCGGGTAATGAGCACAATGTGCAGGTTCGCAGGGGCGCTTCTGGCCAAAATCTCGCACAGCCGTCCGACCCCCGGATTGCGCAGCAGGTGGTAATCGTCCACGATAATCATAGTTCTTTCGGGAAAATCAACCCGCCGCAGCAGTTCCCAAGCGGCTTCCAGGCGCGTGGAATCGTCAGGGTAACCAAGGTTTGCAAGCGAAACCGCGATTTTCGCTGCTTCCGGCAAAGCCGCGCTGAAAGCCCGACAAAAATCCTGCCAAAAAACATTTTCATTGCCGCCAAGCACAGCGGTCCAGACCAGCCGGTCGGAAGTCGACAGGGCGCTGTGCAAAAATTCACGCACGGCCAACGTCTTTCCGTAGCCCATGGGCGCTTCGACCACGGTAAAAGGCCTTTCCAAAATAACCGGCAGGCTGCCCAGCAAGCGCTTATTAAAATATAAAGCGGCAGGATTTATTTTTGATTCAGCGAAACTCATAGAGTCGATATGTTAACATAATTTAAAAACAGATACAAGCCCTGTTCATTTATTTTAGCAGCAATTTCTCATGGTTAGCGCAATCTGTTTTTGTTTTGAACTGTATTTTACATATCCTTACACTTTTTTGCATAAGCTTAATACTTTGCAGCAGGCCCTCAATTATTGTGCAGTTGTCGCAAGACGCCAAAAGCAGTCTCAACTCCAAGAGCAATTGACCATGAGCGACAAACAAAAGCGCCCGGCCGATGCAACTGGCCGGGCGCTGAAAAAAATGACTTGCGCCGACGATGAAAAACAAAGGGCACTTAAAAATTTAAAAACCGTGCTTTTGTAAAAAATCCAGGGTCAATCCGCCGCCGTTGATGGCGGTATTTTGCCCTACCCCTCCGGGGCCGCCGTCCTCCCGGCCACGGCCCGGGGGTTCCTCACTATCGCTGCCGCGGGCCTTGTCCGCTCTCCCCCGGTGGGCAAGGCCCAGGCAGCGTTGCACATATTTCGCCAGCATATCCGTTTCCAAATTTACCTTGCCCCCCGGGCGCCAGTCTTTCGCTGTGGTCGCCCGCAAAGTTTCCGGGATGATGTTCACGCTAAAGCGCGCCTCCTCACAGGCGTTGACCGTCAGACTTACGCCGTCCAGGCACACCGACCCCTTGGCCGCGATTTGCGGGGCAAGCTCGGGTGGAACGGCAAACCAAACCTCGCGCGAAGCCCCGCGCTCGCTTACCGCCGTAACTTCGGCCGCGGCATCCACATGCCCGCTGACCAAATGCCCGCCCAAACGGTCGCCCAAACGCAAAGCCCGCTCAATATTCACCAGCGCGCCGATCTTAAGCCCGCCCAAAGTGCTGCGCGAAGCCGTCTCCGCCGAAGCGTAAGCCGTAAACCCGGAACGCTCCACGCTCTCCGCGGTCAAACACACGCCGTTCACGCTGATGCTCTCGCCCACGGCCAAATCCCCGGCCGCAAACTTCAGCCGCACCGTAAGCCCGAGCTCCGCTCCGCGCCGCAACGCCCGCAAAATTTCACCCTGCCCGGCCACTAAGCCTGTAAACATATATTTTTCTCCTAAAGTGCGCCTCCGGCGGCCAGAGGAGGGGGGGGGGGGTGCCCCCCCCCCCCCCCCCCCCCCC
>CBDTYX010000087.1:0-7841 GCA_965364745.1 uncultured Desulfovibrionaceae bacterium
GGGAGGAAAACCTCAAGGAGCTAAGCCCCTTGAGGTTTTCCTCCCCCGGCCGTCTCCGTGATTCTAGTCAAAATCCGCCAGCAGGGCGGCCACTTCCAGTTGGGGGCAGGCTTTATCGTGTTCGAGGAGGTGCCGTTTGATGCGCCAGGCGGCTTCGGCCAGGGAAGCCGAGGCGATGCCGTTGCGCAGGGCGGTGTAGGCCTCCAGATAGGCGGCCATTTGGTCGCAGACTTTTAAGAGCAGGCCGTCTTTGGGGTCGAGGTCGTCACGGTTGCAGGCGGCGTTCAGATCCTGGAATGAGACTTTGCGGGGCCAATCACCGTCAATGATGCTTTCCTGAAATTCCGAGCCCACGCCCAGGCCCAACAGATATTTGAAACGCTGCTCGGTGTAAGCGCAGCCGCCATCGCGCAGGGGGGCGAGCATGCGCGCCTCAAGCTCGGCCCGCTCATATTCGCGGATGATCATTTCCATGGCTTCCACCGATCTTTTCACCGGCGAAATGATGTCGCGGGTCAAAAGTTCGGGCATATCGTGCAAAAGGCCGGCGAAAAAGTTATTCTGTCGCCTGGCCCGACAGGCGCCCTGGGTCAGGCTGAGAAAATAGGCGTAAGCCGCGACCATAAATACGTGGCCGAGCACGGAAGTTTCCGGAATACGCGGCACCTGCGACCAGCGGGTTTGAAAGCGCAGTTGCCCGCACAAGGTGGCCAAACGCCCCAAGGCGTGCGGGCTTTTGTTGACCGGCAGAAGAGCGGCCACGCCCGGCACCGCGCTCAGCATCGTCAATCTATCGGTAAACGACCGGTCGATGCCGTCCATTTCTTCATCAAAGTGGTTGAGCGGCCGGATGATGCTGAATTCCCAATAGCTGGCGTAAGCGTGGGCCGCGGCCAAAATATCGCGGGCGAGATCGGGCCGGGGCGGAGGGTTGATCTGCTCGTCGAGCCAGTTTTCAAAACGCCGCCAAAAAGCTTCGTCCAGAGGCGAGACGATGCTCTTGAGTTCGCCGCACACCCAACTGGAAAGCTGCTCGTAATGGTCCCGGTTTTCCTTGATTTTATAAAAGACCGGCGGCTTGATGTCGGTGATCACCAGGCGGTAGAAATATTCAAACAAGCCGCCTTCAATGATTTTTTCGCCCAGAGCCAGACGTTCGGCCAGGGGCATGTCCTTGCCCGCCTCGGTGTACAGCAGCCAGGCCACCAGCATTTTGTGCCCTTGCTTGTCCACTTCGGACAGCTCCATGGGTCTGAGCTTATCATTCCAGCGTTTCATATACGCGCCGGAAAACACGAATTGCAAAAGGCTCTTGCGAATGGCCGGCATACTACTCCCCTTGGTTTACGCTCATTTCTACATAGGCTATCGCCCGCGCGCTGACAAGCGAATTCGCGGGGGCGAAGCCGGAAGCCCAATGATCGGGCCCGCCGTCCGCAAAAAGGCCTCTTGAGGGGGCGTATTCCCCCTCAAGAGGTGAGGCTTGGAGGCTTGCAAGCTTATGGGCTATTGATTGGGGAAATAGTCCTCCAGCTTGCTTTCACGGTAAATGTCCAGAGTGGTGCAGTGCAGCGAGCCGCCGAAAGGCACCACATGCTCGTAAGGCACCGGCACCACTTCGATGCCCAGGCCGTTGAGCTGTTCCATATAATTGGTTTCATGGGCTTCCACGGTAATGGTCTTGGGGCCGAGGGCGAAGGTGTTCATGGAAATCCAACTGCGGCCGTAAAAGCCGCCCACCGTGCCGCCGGTGATCAGGGAAACGTCCGCGTTGTATTCATGGGCGGGCGGCGCGGCTTCAATAACTTCCCAGTCGTTTTTCTTGAACAGGTCCAGCACTTCCGTGTTGTAAATGGGCGCGGCCGGGTTGGTGATCAGCAGGCCGGGGCGGACCATGGTGAATTCGCAGTCAATGTGCCAGGGTTTCCAGAATTTCAGTTTGCGATAGTCGAAAATGACCGGATGGATGCGGATGCCCCGGGCCGCGAAGTAGCGCTTGACCCAGTCCTGGCCGGAGTGGTTGCACACGGCCGAGCATTTCCAGAAAATGTCGCGGCCGGCTCTCGCTGCATCGGCGCCGTCCCACAGGGGCTCTTCTTCAGTAAGCTGGTAATCCCATTCCACGATGTGGCGCTGATTTTCCTCGTCGCTCCATACGTTGTCGGACAGGTAGTTCCAATTTTTCTTGTAGCTTTTTTCAGTCAGACGCGGCTTGGGCGCGGCGCTCCACAAGAACTCGGGGTCTTCCTTGAAATACTTCTGAAACAGAGGCCGCAGGTTCAGGTATTCATACCAGCGCGAGCGGTGGCAGCCGGCCGATTCAATGATTTCATTGCCCATAACTATGAACATGTCTCTGGGGCAGGAAATGCCGCGCATGTTCAGCTGCGTCCAGTCAGGCGTGCTCACCGGCGTGGGCGAAAGCATAATTTCATGCAATTCCACACGGTCCACAACGATGCCGCGCTTTTCCAGAATCTTCACGAAGTTTTCCTGCTGCTCCGCGGCTTTGGCCACTTGCTCTTCAGGAAACATGCCCCAACTGCCCAGAGGATACCCGCCCTTAACTGCGGGGTAATACCAGTTGGGTTCCGGCGCGGGTATTTGCGTGCCCAGCACCCGGCCGACTATAGTGCGCTTCAACGGGGCCCATTCATCCCAGGAATTAACTATCTTAGCCATAACATCCTCCTTAAGTAGAGTTGGTTAAGTTAATAAATGCACAGCGTTATGAGTGTTTCGTCTTTACCGCACACCTTTCAGCCCGCCGTCCCGGCCGGGATTCGAGAGTCGAAGCGGAAAAACGTGCTCCGCAGCTTCTCGCCCTGCGCAGCCGCCCGCTTCCTGCGGACATAAGCCGCGCAACCACATCAAGCATCCGCATTGCTCAGCAGGGGTTTGCCCTGCTCTTCCTTGCGGAGGGCTTCATCCACAATATTTTTCTCCGGCTCGCCGCCTCCGCCGCCCGAGTCTTTCCGCTGATAATGCTGGCTGACGAGCACAATCCCCAGCACCACAGCGCTGGCCGCCCACTGGACAGACGACATGGTTTCGCCCAAAAGAAGCATGCCGGTAAGCACGCCCACCACCGGGATCATGTTGCTGATGGCCGAGAGGCGCCCCACGGGCATGCGCGCCACGGCAAAGGCCGAGCAGGCTTGCGCGCCGAAGGTCACGCAGGCGCCGAGATAAATAAGCGACAGGAACGGGCCGAAGTGAAAAGCGGTGGGCAGAGCCACGGAATCAAGGGCCAAAGCGGGCAAAAACAAGACGGCCGCACCCAGGCTTTGAAACCAAACCACCAGCATGGCCGGGTAGCGGCCGCGCAAAAAACGCAGGATGACAAGAAAACCGGCCGCCCCGCACAGGGACATAAACTCCAGGAAATTGCCCAAAACAGGATTGCTGGCATGCTCGGACACGCCGCCCCCGGCGGTGAGCACCATGACCCCGATCATGGCCACGATAAAGCAGATGATGACCGGCCGCGAGGTGCGTTCGCGTAAAATCAACAGAGCGGCCATGGTGTTGAGCAGCGGGGCCATGGCCCACATCATGCTGGCCTGCGAGGCCGAGGTGTATTGCAGGGCCAGGGCTTCAAAGGTGAAAAAACCCACCGGATCGCACAAGGTCAACAGCACAAGGAGCAGGAAGTCGCGCTTTGAGTAAATGCGGATGGGCCGGAATCGAAAAAAAACTATGGGCGTGAGCACCAGGGCGGACACGGCCATTCTGGCGAAAACCAGAAAGACCGGATCGTATTCTTCCAACGCAATTTTAACTATGGACAGCGCGCTGCCCCATAAAATACAGCCGGTGATGGCCGCCACAAAGGCGATGGGGGGAATCTTCTCGCTGGTGCTCATAAATATTCTCCAACCATGATTAAGGGTTTAAAAACGGCCGGGCCAAAGAAGCCGGAGGAGCGGACGCCGCCTCTGATAAAAGGTCAACTTCACGATACCTCAGGTTCCAGCTTCATTTCAATAGGCTTGCAAACGCCTTGCGTGGCCAGGGAAACAACAACCATGGCAATAAGCGCTGCCGCCGGACCGCCCAAAGTGAAGCAGTACCAGGACTCCGCGCTGGAGGCGATGCCGGGCAAGGTAAAGCCGTTAACCAGTCCCGCGCCTGCGATTCGGGTAAACGCCCCGGCGATGAGCCCGGCAATAGCCCCGCAAGCGTTGGCCTTTTTCCAGTAAAGCCCCAGAGTAAGCGGAATAAACAGGCAGGAAAGCACCAGGTCAAAGCCCAGCGACGTGAGCAAAAAGGCCGAGGGCAGGCCGATGGCAAGATAAGCCCCCAGGATGCCGATGACCAGAATGATGACCCGGGTGGTCTGCATCAGTCCGCGCGAGCTCATGGAGGGCATGAACATGTCGTTGATCAGGTTTTTGGCGATAACCCCGGACAGGGCGATGTTGGCCGTGGCCGCCGCGGACATGACCGCAGCCATGGTCGCGCCCAAAAACAGGATGACCACCGGCAAAGGCATGGCGCTCTGGAAGACCAGGGGCAGCAGCAGTTCAGGGTCGGCGTCCACTCTGGCGCGATCTATGGTGTGCAGGTCGATCAGCTGCATGGCCGCGAAGGTGAGAATCATGACAATGACCAGAATGACGCAAACAATGGCAAAGGCGCAAAGGGCCGAATTGCGGGCCACTTTGCCCGATTTGGCGGAAAAAGCGCGCTGCATGAGGTCGGGGCTGGCGATGGACCCCAGGCCGATGGTGGCCCAGGCCGCCACCCAGGCCAGCCAGGCGCTGGGCACAGTGTAGTCCTTGGGCAGCATATCCAGCTTTTCTGTGGGCACTGCGGCGGCGAAAGTCTCCCAGCCGCCCACGGCGCTGACGGCCAGGGGCAGCAAGATGACCATGCTTAACACCACTACCCCTACCTGGATTATGTCGGTCAGGCATACGGCCCACAACCCGCCGAGAATGGTATAGGTACAGATCACGATCATGGAAATGAGCACCCAGGTGTTCAACGACAGGCCGACCACAGCTTCGCCCACCTTGGCGAAGGACACGATCTGCACGGAAATCCAGAGCACAAAGGTGCCGGACATGATGATGGTGCTGATGATGCCCGCGGTTCGGCCGAAGCGTTGATAATAATAGTCGCCCAAGGAAAGCAGCTTGAGCTCCCAAAGCTTGCGCATGTAAAAAAAGCCGGCCACCAGCAGGCAGCACATGCCGCCGTAGGTGACCAGCAGACCCCACCTGGCTTCGCTGTCCCAGACTCCGAAGCTGTATAGGGTGCCCGGCACCCCGATGACCAGCACGCCCCCGATCCAGCAGGCCGTGAGCGTGCCCGTGTTGTAAAACAGGCCAAAAGAACGCCCTCCCACCAGAAAATCCTCGGCGCCTTTGTTTTTGCTTTTCATCAAATAACCGACGAAAATGATCAGAGCGAAATAAACGCCTATGCCCGCCAAGATTCCCGCATTTCCCATGCCGGCCTCCTTATTCTTAAAGCCGCAAACCCTTTACTTAAGCAGCCGTGACTGTGATTCTTTGAGGCTATTAAATACGCGAACGGGGGAATCGGTAAGTCGCTTACAGTTACAAACGTTGATAACCAACGTGTTATATTTTTGAGGAAAGCGCCGCTCGGCAAGCCTTGCGCCCGGCCGATGCGCAAGAAAAAAAATGCCGCTTGCCCTGGCGAGGGAAGCGGCGGCGTAAAAACTAAGCAGATGTGCCCGAAAAAATTTATTTTTAAGTTGGGACTATTTCTCCATAAACCGGTTCCTGGGGGCAAAGCTATAGGTTCAACCCCGCCCGTTCAAGCCCGGCGCGTATTTTGACCAATGTATCCCCGTAGGGCATATTTTGCGCTAAAATGGCGGCGCAATTTTCCTTAAAATCCGGGTGAATTTCCAGAAGTTCAGCCAGGGCGCGCTCGCACTCCTCCTGTTTGCCCAAAAAAGCGCCGGCCGCCAGGCGCATGAGCGGCAGCCACATGGCTCCGGGCATGTTGATCATTTTCACTTTGGCGAAGCAACTGGCGTAATCGCCGCGGGTGTAGTTGTATAAGGCCAACGTGATGTGGCACCACACCGGACAGCCCGGGTTGATGGCCATGACTTTTTCAATGAGCGCCAGACCCCTGTCCCACATGCCGCTGATGCCGTACCAGGAGGCCAGGGCGCTGAGAATATTGGTGCTGTAGGGGTTCAATGCAATGGCCCGTTCGGCGTTGTTCACGAATGATTCCCGGTCGCCGCGCAAATGATAATTAAAAGCCATGGCCAGGTAGGCCAACTGACATTGCGGGTCGAGATTCACAGCCCGGGCGGCCAGTTGCAGGGATTTTTCCAGAGCGTTGTCCACCAGGTTGTAGCTCCATTGATAATCAGAAGCATATAAATCAGCCAGCATCGCCATGCTGGGCACATGCTCGGGCTCATTGGCCAAAGCTTTTTCCAGGCTGCGCAGGGCTTTTTCAAATTCCGGCTTGGTCAGCACCGCGGTCCAGTGATAGTAAAGCAGAGCCGCTTCCTGCAGGCTGGAAGAATCAGAATCCCCGCTCTCAACTTCCTTAAGCAGGGTGCGGTACAAGAGGCCGAAATCATCGGCCACACGGTTGACAATAGAATCGGCTACGTCTTCCTGCAATTTTAAAAGCGGTGCAGAAGCCGCCGACGCCTCGAATTTCTCCGCCCAGATATTGTAGCCGGTGGTCGCGTCCGCCAAAAAACTCCAGACTTTGAACACCTTGTCCTCCATCTGGACGCTGCCGCTGAGCATAAAGCGGGGTTCGTTTCCCGCCGGCCTGGCTTTGCCGCGTTGGTTCAGGGAGGTAAGCCGCTGCGGGCGACTATGGTCAACTATACGCAGTTCCCTGAATTTAGTCAGACCCACCACCACTTCGTTGCTCAATCCAGAGATGAAATGTCGCACCTCATCGATTTCATTGATATTTTCAAAGGGCAAAACTTGAATGGCGGCCTTATATTCAGGCTGGGCCACCTTCTGCGAAGAAAAAGGCGCGTAGCGAACGACGCTGTCCGCTGTTTGCGCCCCGCCTGCATCCGCCCGGCGCGCAAAAGCCGCCGCATAGCCGCCTTTGGGCATGCTGATATGAATTTTAGCCGCGGGATTGAGCAGATAATAATGGTCGAGCTTGCCGCGCAAACGCCCGGCTTCGGTGCGGATAAGCGGATTGACGCGGGGGTCGAAATTCTCGCCCAGGGAAAACACATCCACCGCAATATTGTAAGCCTTGAGATCCCTGCCTTTGCCGTCAAGGGTCTGCTCCACAATATAGCTTAAAAAATCCCTGAGGCGCTGCGAAGCCTGAAAATCGGCGCTGTCCAGAATCTCGGCCAGTTGCGCCTTCACTTCTTCTGAGGTAATCCGCATCTTGCCCCCCTTTGCTCTGCCTCACAAATTATGTAACACAGGGCCGCGGGCGGCTCAAACATAAAATACAGCCCAAATGCTTGGCAAGCAGGCCGCACTAAGGGTAGACTGCATTCCAGCCACAACCTAAGACCAACCCCCGGGAGACTTGCCTATGGATTTACATATCCGCGCGGAACACCCCGCAGACGCGGCCGCCATAGACGATGTCCTCGTCAAGGCCTTTGGCCGCACTTATGAAGCCGATCTGGTCATCCGCCTGCGCGAGGCCGGGCGTGTCGCCCTTTCCCTTACGGCTGAGGCTGACGGCCGGGTTGCGGGCCATATTTTATTCAGTCCCCTGGCCCTTACGGGCTATGCGCCGCCCCATGCGCCGGAAGATATCCCGCCGCCGCCCCTGGCCCGGCCTCCCGCGCCCTGGCCCGGCTGCGCGCCCGGCTCCCTATGCCTGCTGGCCCTGGCCCCGGTGGC
>CBDTYX010000088.1:0-7833 GCA_965364745.1 uncultured Desulfovibrionaceae bacterium
TTACGCCAAAGGCGGGGACAAGGAAAAAGCCCGGCATTGGTACACGCGGGCGGCGGAGTATACCATTCAGGAATTCCCCTACGGCCGGCCTTATGACCCTAAGCCGTTTGCGGATAAAGCGGCCAAGGCCTTAAGAAATTTATAGATCGGGAGCTTTGGGCAAGGTAGCCTGAGGAAGTTTGCCGGAAATAATGAGGAGCGCCCTTCAGAAGTGCAAAGCAGCGCGGTTCTGAAGGGCGCATGTTTATTTCCGCCTGCAGCCGGTTAACCGGGAATGGTGGCTACCCGTTCACCTTGCACCGCCGCGCCCGCGTCCGTATGCACGATTCGGCCGTGGATTTACACCAGATCGGAAGGCCCGGCCTGCAAGCTATGCCAATCGCTCTGTTTTATGAGCACAGGGGCCAGGCCGGGGCTGTCTTGGAACAAAAATTCATCGCCGTTGATTTGGCCGACCACATGGCCTTTAAGCAAAGCCCCTTTGCCGTCAGGCAGCGTGTTTACCTGGCTGACCGTGGTGATTTTGAGGCCCGGGCTGGTGCAAATGTCTGAAGCCGGGTCATGGCCGCCGTCGATATTGCCGAAACTCCTGTCGTGTTCACGAGGACCGCCATGGCCGCAATGGCCCCAGGCCAGGGCCGGGTTTGCGCCCATGCCTGTTGCCAGCAATAGGGCCAGGCAGGCCGGCAGGGCATGTGAAAATGTTTTATTTTTGCGCGTAAAGGAGGTTTTCATCCTGTCCTTTCCCGGCTGCCTTTAATTCGGCTCGCAAAAGGTCGCGGCAGCAAGTTAAGACTATGGCCTTTTGTGGTTGACAGCTACGCTAGCTGTGTGGATCTTTTCATCCTGCATAAATAAGGGGTTTTGGAGCAAAGAACAGGCAAATTTACAGTTTTTTACGCATTTTTACCAAGAGACAGCCAAGGCGCGTCATGCCGGGGCAAAAAGTAAACTGAAAGCGCCGGACGTTGCGTCTGAACGGGGGAGAGTGCGGCGGCGTTTAGAATTTTTTGAAAAGAGAGCCAAAAACAAACGCCCTTCAGAATTACACGATTTTGCACTTCTGAAGGGCGCGTTTTTAGCGTGGCACTGTGGCGATGCGTTCCGCTTCCACGGCTATGCCTGATTCTATGCGAGTGATCTTGCCGTGAATTTCCACCAGATCGGAAGGACCCGGCCGTAAACTGTTCCAGTCGCCCTGGCTGATCATAACCGTGGCTGTGCCGGTGCTGTCCTTAAACAGAAACTTGTCCGTGCCGAGCTGCTCCACAATATGGCCTTTAAGCAGAATGCCCACCCCCGGCGCTGTAGAGCCGACCTGATTGGCCGTGGTGATCTTCAGGCCCGGTCCGGTGTAAATGTCTGAAGCGGGATCATGGTCGTGGTCCCAGCCGTCCAGGTGGCCGACCCTGTTCCCGCCGCCGTGTCCGCTGCCGTGTTCCCTGGCCGCGGCCGTGCCCGCTCCCAGCGCAATGATCAGGAGCAGAACCAGGACGGTCAGCACAGGGGCTAAGAATTTCACCTTTTGCTTTTGAAAAGTCATATTCATCCGTTTACCTCCTTGCGGCCGGCAATGCCCCAAGTCCGGAGCCTGCTCAGCAGTCGGGGCATTTAGCCGTGTTTATTCTTAAAGAATAGTGGCTGCCGGGTGGGCTGAACAGTGGCAAGAGGCGTTTTTGTTTAAATTTTTCGATTTTGGTTTTGTAGCGGCGTCGGGAGGCGTTTGAAGTTTGCCGAGCTATGGAGTAAAGCTGCCCCATGAACGATGAGCTTTATCCGGGCCCGACCCTTAAACCGCAACCTAGACCAACCAACCGGGGACACGTGGTCAGGCGTGCCGCGCTGGTTTCAGCGGGCACCGGTCTTTCGCGAGTGCTGGGCTTTATTCGGGATATGCTCATCGCCTATTTTTTGGGCGCGGGTGTAATGGCCGACGTTTTTTTGGCCGTGTTGCGGTTGCCCAATATTTTACGCAGACTGCTTACCGAGGGCGCTGTGGCCATGCCGTTTATCCCCGCGTACCTGGGCCTCGTGCAAACAGAAGGCGAGCCCAGGGCCGATGCTTTTGCCAAAAGCGCGCGCGCCTGGGCCCTATGGTTGTCGAGTTTGTTTTGCGTTCCGGGCTTGGCCTTTCCTTTGCCGGTATTGCTGGCCGTGGCACCGGGCCTGGCCTACCGTCTGCCCGAGCTGCCCGGCGGCGCGGCTTTTGCCGAGTTGCTTATGCGCGTGTCTTTGCTTTATGTGCCGCCCATTGTTTTAAGTTGCGTAAATTCGGCCCTGCTGCAGAGCCGGGGCAATTACCTGGCCCCGGCTTTGGCGCCGTGCATTCTCAATGTATGCTTTATTTTGCCGCTTTTAGGCCTGCTGGCTGTGGGGCAAGTGGACTTTTTTCAACACACGCCGCAGGGCGCGCACTTGGCCGCTCTGGCCCTGGTATGGGCACTGCCCTTGGCCGGAGTGTGCCAGATGTTCTATTTGGGCGGCTCATTGCGGCGCGGCGGCTTTAAAGCGCCGGAAAAAGCAAGACGGCGCGATAAAGCCGTATTCAGCCTGGGGCGAATATTGCCCTCCAGCTTGTGCGTGACCGCCTCGCACCAAATCGCGCTCCTCATTGCGGTGATGGCCGCTTCGTTTCTGCCTGAAGGCTATATTACCCAAGTTCACTTTGCGGACCAGATGATTGAGCTGCCCCTTGGCCTCTTCGGCATGGCTCTGGCGGCGGCCGTGTTGCCGTCTTTCAGCGCGTTGGCCGCGCCGGAGCGGCGCGCCGAGCTGCGTGAAGCCCTGGCCCTGAGTTTGCGCCTGGTGTCTTTTGTGGCTCTGCCCGCCACAGCCGGGTTGTTCGGTTTGGCCTTTCCTTTGGTGGATGCGCTTTTCGGGCACGGCGCTTTTGATATGGCGGCTGTGGCCGGGTGCAGCGCGCTGCTCAGCGGCTATGTTTTGTGTTTGCCGGCCCTGGCAGCGATCCGGCCGCTTATTGCCGCCATTCATGCCCTGCAGCGCACCAGAGCCGCAGCCTTGGCCGCCCTCGCGTCCTTTGCGGTTACGGGCCTCGCCTGTTCGGTTGTGGTCTGGCTCAGTCCGCTTTTGCCTTTGCCGGAAGTCCGCTCCCTGGCCTTGGGGCTGGCGGTAAGCTTGGGCGCAATGGCATTTGCGGTCCTGCTCTTAAGAATTTTAGCCCTGGATGATGCCGCGCCCGCGCTGGGGGGGGTGCTTAAAGAATTGGCCTTGCCCGCGCTTTTAAGCCTGGGCATTGCCGTGTTTTGCCGCATGTGCGCAGCGGCGTTCCCAGCGTATTCTTTCTGGCTGATTGTCGTTCTGGTGCCGGGTTGCGTACTGGCTTACGCGGGGGTGTGTCTTGTCTGCAAGCGCCCGGAAACTGAGTTTTTGCTGGCTTTGGTCATTCGCCGCCGCGCAAAAAAAATGTGAGCTGCGGCCGGATTCCCTCTGGCGTTTTTTCTATATTTTCTTTAGAATCTTTCGAATTCAAAGGCGGCTTAAGGCGCAAAAAAAAGCCCCGACCAGCGGGGCTTATTTTTAAATTGGGGCGAATGATGGGAATTGAACCCACGGCGTCTTGGGCCACAACCAAGTGCTCTAGCCGACTGAGCTACATCCGCCACAGGTGCATCCAATACACCAAGCCCCGGTGCGCGGTCAAGCATATTTTCAGCATAAGGATCCAACCGGCATGGAAAAGTTAATTATTGAAGGCAACGTGCCCCTGCATGGGGAAATTGAAGTCAGCGGCTCAAAAAACGCGGCTCTGCCCATCCTGATGGCCTCCATTCTTGTGGACGAGGCGGTCACTTTTCATAATGTGCCGCGCTTGCGCGACATCCACACCACCTTAAAACTGCTCGGCATTTTGGGGTGTGAATCTGATTTCACCAGCCCGAACAATCATACCGTGCGTATGGAGCCCTGCCGCCTTTCACACGAAGCGCCTTACGACCTGGTCAAGACCATGCGCGCTTCAGTGCTTTGTCTGGGGCCGCTCTTGGCCCGCGTGGGCGAGGCCAAGGTGGCTCTGCCCGGCGGCTGCGCCATCGGCGCCCGGCCCGTGAACCTGCACCTTACGGCCCTTGAGAAGATGGGCGCGGAATTTGAGCTGGATGAAGGCTATATTTACGGGTCCTGCAAGGGTTTGCGCGGGGCGCATATTTCTTTTGACTTTCCCACTGTGGGCGGCACGGAAAATCTGCTTATGGCCGCAGCTCTGGCCGACGGGGAAACCATTCTGGAAAACGTGGCCCGCGAGCCGGAAGTGGTGGATTTGGCCAACTTCCTGATTGCCTGCGGTGCGAAAATAGAAGGCGCCGGCACCAGCGTCATTCATGTGCGCGGCGTTTCCCGTCTGCACGGCTGCGAGTACACCATCATGCCCGACCGCATTGAGGCAGGCACCTTTGTGGTGGCTGCGGCCATCACCAACGGCGAAGTGTTGGTTAAAAACTGCCCCCTTCCGGAATTGGAAGCTTTGTTCATCAAGCTGAAGGACATGGGCATTATTCTGGAAGAGCGTGAAAACGCCGTGCTGGTCAGGCGCAACGGACTTTTGCAGGGCACGGATGTGACCACCCAGCCTTACCCCGGCTTTCCCACGGACATGCAGGCCCAGCTTATGGCGCTGATGACCTTGGCGAGGGGCAGCAGCATGGTTAAGGAAACCATTTTTGAAAACCGCTTCATGCACGTGCTGGAATTAACGCGTATGGGCGCGGACATCAGCCTGTCGGGCAACACAGCCGTGGTGCGCGGGGTTAAGGAGCTTAAGAGCGCGCCGGTCATGGCTTCGGATTTACGGGCTTCCGCCTCTTTGGTGCTGGCCGGCCTCGCGGCCAAGGGCAAAACCGAAGTGCAGCGTATTTACCACCTGGATCGTGGCTACGAGCGCATTGAAGAAAAACTCATTCCTTTGGGCGCGCGCATTACCAGGGCCAAGGAATAGCCCCTGTCGCGCATGCGTTCCTGGCTGACCGCGCCGCCGCCGCTTTTTTGGGAAATTTGCCTTCCGGCTTTGCTGGCCGGGGGGTGGGCGGCGCAATATCCGATATTCGGCACGGCCGGGTTGCTGCTCAGCATAACAGCGGCCTGGCCTTTTTTGCGCCGGGACGGAAATTGGAAATTTTGGGCCGCCCGCTTGGCAGGCATGGTTGTGGTTTTTCTTTTTGGCCTCGCCTTGACCGTGCACAGTTTAAACCGGCCGATGCCGCAACTGCCGGAATATGTGCTTGATCGGTCCGGCCGGAATATTACGGCCGTTATTAAAGAAATTACGGCCATGCCCTTGCGCGCGCCGCCGGCGGCAGAAAGCGCAAAGGCAGCTGCAGAACAAGAGGAGGCTGACGCCCCGACTTCAGGTAAAGAGGCGCCGCCGGTCTACCGCCTCTTGCTCACCGAGGTTGTGGTTTTTCCTGAAGACGGACCTTCAGTAAAGCTCCCCGGCGATCTTTTGTGGACCTGGACTGTGCCCGCCCCTGATGAATCCGGCGGGGAGGCTTTCAGGCCGCCCCTCGTCGGGCAGAGCGTGCGGGCGCATTTACGCATTCGGGAAATGCGCGGGTTTTATAATCCCGGCGTGAACGACAGCGCGGACAGGCACAGGCTTGAGGGCACGCTGTTTCGAGCTTACAGCCAAAACGGCAAAGACGAAGCCGCGTTCAGCGGCGATCCCGCCTGGGGTGAGCAAACCCGCCAGGCCTTATATGCGCGCTTTATGGCCGCCTTGGGGGAGCCTCGCGCGCCGGACGCGCCCGGGCGAGCAGTGCTGCCGGTCCTGCTGTTCGGAGATCGTTCCTATTTGACTGACGAGCAGACTGATTTGTTCGCCAGGGCCTCGCTTTCGCACAGCCTGGCCCTGTCCGGCCTGCATTTGGGTTTTATGGCCGGGATGGGCTGGTTTGCGGCGCGCGCACTTTGCCTGATATTTCCCGGCCTGATGCTGCTTATGCCCAGGGGCAAGTGGGCGGTGGCCTGCGGAGCGCCTTTGGTCATTGTTTATTTGTGGCTGGGAGGGCTTTCGCCTTCCTTGCTCAGGGCGGCGCTGATGTTCGCCTGCTGGGGCGCATTTGTGCTGCTGAACCGGCCGCATCCCCTGTTGGACGGCCTATGCAGCGCTGTGCTTCTTTTATTTCTGGTTCACCCTCCGATTATTTTTGATTTGCGCCTGCAGCTTTCGGCCTTGTGCGTGCTGGCCATCGGCCTTGCCTTGCCGGCCGTCACCCGGCTATCACTTCGGCTTGCGCCTGCAGATCGGGCGCGGGTCGGGTCAGCCGCCGCATCCGGATCACGCCGCCGGCTGTTTATACAGGCGCGGGGCCGGACGCTTTTGCGAGGCGCCTTCAGCCTGGTCTGCATTTCCGCAGCCATTCAGGTAGTCTTAACCCCCATTCAGGCCTATGTGTTTAACCAGGCCACGCCCTGGTTTGTGCTTAATTTGCTGTGGTTGCCGATTCTGTCCGCCTGGGTGTTTCCCTGGGCCATGCTCGGTCTTGCGTTGTGCGCTGTGCCGGGGTTGCTCATCCCCGCCTCATGGGCGCTCAGCCTGGCCGCGTATCCGGCCTCGTTGTTCTTCAAGCTGCTGGGCGGCATGGAGGCGGCGCATCTGCTCATCGCGCCGCTGGTGGCCAGGCCGCACAGCGTGAGCATATTCGGCTACGCGATCTTGGCGACAGCCCTGTTTATCTGTCTGCGCCATCTGGACTACAGCCGCATGTTTCCGGAGAAGCGACGCAAAAATCTCCTCCATGTCCGCATATTGCTGCTGGCCGGATTGCTGTGTCTAAGCTTCGGTCTGTGGGAGCGCTATGATCAGGAGCACCCGCCCGGTCTGCGCGTGCGTGTTCTGGATGTGGGGCACGGTCTGTCCCTTTTGCTGGAAGGGGACGGCGGGCGGCGCATGCTGGTGGACGGCGGCGGCTCGGCCTTGTCCGCATTTAATGTAGGCGAGTACGTGCTTATCCCTCTGCTCACGGCCAACCGTCCGCCGCATCTTACTGCGGTGGTGAACACCCACCCTGACGCCGACCATTTGCGTGGACTTTTTCCGATTTTGCAGCGCATGGAGGTGGACGAGTTCTGGCTGACCAGACCGCCCCGTAGTGACGTGGAGCAAAGGTTGCTGTCTGCTGCTCTGACAGAAGCGGAACTTGCGCCGCGACAATTGGAAACCGGACAACAGATCGGGCTGGATGACGCGCACTATCTCAAAATCCTTTATCCGTCGCTTGCAAAGCGGGGCGGCGCCAATGAACTCAGCCTGGCGGCGCAGGTGGTTTATGCGCCGCAAGAGCGCGGTCTGTTTCTGATTACCGGCGATTTGACCAAGAGCGGAGCGCGGGAGATCATGAAAGAAGCCAAGACGGCCGCATCCGGCGCAGGCCTTTGCAGCGACGTGGTTCAGGTGCCGCACCACGGCTCCAAAAACAGTCTGGTCAAGGGGTTCTATGGGCAAGCAGCGCCGCAAGTCGCGGTGGTCAGCACCGGGTACGCCAATCAATGGGGTTTTCCTTCCGGGCCGGTGCGCGAGGCCCTTGAGTCTGCGGGCATACCTCTGTTGGATACCGGCACATGCGGCCAGATTATCCTGCGCTGGAACGATCGCGGCGATCTTCTCGAACCTGAATGCGCCCGGGCGCAGAATCCAGATGACTGAGGCCGGGTTTTATGTTTAAGTTGACTATGATTCCACGGCCAGGAGGAAATAAACATGAAGACCATAACTTTAGGAAGAACCGGGCTTAAAGTCAGCCGCAACGCGTTTGGCGCGTTGCCCATTCAGCGGACCGCGCAGGATGAAGCCGTACGTATTTTTAAACGAGCCTTTGACGG
>CBDTYX010000089.1:0-7786 GCA_965364745.1 uncultured Desulfovibrionaceae bacterium
CTGTTCGCCATTTAAAGTGGTACGTGAGTTGGGTTTAAAACGTCGTGAGACAGTTTGGTCCCTATCTGCTGTGGGCGTAGGAGATTTGAGAGGGCCTGTCCCTAGTACGAGAGGACCGGGATGGACGAACCACTAGTGTCCCAGTTGTGCCGCCAGGTGCAGCGCTGGGTAGCCATGTTCGGAAGGGATAACCGCTGAAAGCATCTAAGCGGGAAGCCTGCCTCAAGAATAGATCTCCCATCGTAAGATCTGAAGACCCCTGGTAGACTACCAGGTTGATAGGCTGGAAGTGTAAGCGCGGCGACGCGTTAAGCTGACCAGTACTAATAGGTCGTGTGCCTTGTTTTCTTAAACCTAGAACTTCCTCCCTCCCTGTTTAATTGGAAAGCCTAAAAAGGCCTTCCAATAATAACTTTCGAGCGCGCGGCGCCTCGTGGGTCGCAATGACCCGCCCTGCGCTGACCGCGCTCAAAAATTTAAGGGGAAAACCCCCAAGGACTTTGTCCTGGCGGCCACAGAGAAGGAGGTACACCCGGCTCCATTCCGAACCCGGAAGTTAAGCCCTTCATCGCCGATGATACTGCGGTATTTAGATCGTGGGAAAGTAGGTCGTCGCCAGGACTAAATTTAAAAAAAGCCCCGCTTGAAAGCGGGGCTTTTTTGTGGCCGGAAAAACGGCCGCAGCCATTTTAAAAACTATCTTGATCGAAATATACATTTAAAAAAAGTTGTTTTTTTTAAGTTGTCGGTTATCCGTTTAAAGCTGTGAAAACTTGCAGGTGTAGTAAAAAAAGGTTATCTGGCAAATATGCAGATATCTTTGTAGGCTGCACATTTCTGCAAGCTGCATGGAGCGGCCTATAGCGCTTTTGAAAAAAATACGGCTATTGAGATTAGGCGAGAAAAATATGATAAAAAAGCAGTATGCCCTAAAAAATCTTCAATCTATCCTGAATGTGGGTAAGATTGGAATATGGGAATATACTTTTGCTTCCAAAACTATTGAGTTTTATGGATTTGACTGCATTAGATCGCTCTTCGGCATGGAGCAAGAACGCCTGAGCATATCTTTTGATCAATATATACGAGACTTTTGCCATCCTGACGATACAAAGCGGCTCCTTCAAGATATCCGAGAAGCTATGCGCATTGAAGGCGAATATAGCTCGGAGTATCGAGTCTGGAACACGCAGACGCGAACCTGGCGCTGGTTGCACGCCTTTGGCAGCGCTCAAAAGTTGCCCGGGAAAAGCGGACTGTATTTATTGGGCGGCATTCAGGACACCCATGACCGCAAAGCATATGAACAGGCCCTGATCGAAAAGCGCGAGGCGGAAGAGCGCACTCAGATCATGCTTGACGCTACGCCTTTGTGCTGCAACTTCTGGGATGAAAATTACAATAATATTGACTGCAATCAGGAAGCCGCCAATTTATTTGATTTGTCCAGCAAGCGGGAATACTTGGAGCGCTTCGCGGAGCTTTCGCCGGAGCATCAACCGGGCGGGCGTTTGTCTTCGGAATTGGCCCTGGAAAAGATCCAGGCAGCCTTTGAAACCGGCTACCAACGCTTTGAATGGATGCACCAAAAACTGAACGGCGAGCCCATCCCTGCTGAAATTACGCTGGTGCGGGTTAAGCGGGGCGACGGCTATATTGTCGTCGGCTATACCCGTGATTTGCGTGAGCTTAAAGCCATCCTTGCCGAAATGCGCGAAGCGGATGAGCGCACTCAGATCATGCTTGACGCTACGCCTTTATGCTGCAACTTCTGGGATGAAAATTACAATAACATTGACTGCAATCAGGAAGCCGCCAATTTATTTGATTTGTCCAGCAAGCGGGAATATTTGGAGCGCTTCGCGGAGCTTTCGCCGGAGCATCAGCCGGGGGGGCGCTTATCTTCGGAATTGGCCCAGGAAAAGATCCAGGCGGCCTTTGCCACCGGCTATCAGCGTTTTGAGTGGATGCATCAAAAACTTAACGGCGAGCCCATCCCGGCTGAAATCACGCTGGTGCGGGTTAAGCGGGGCGACGGCTATATTGTTGTCGGCTATACCCGTGATTTACGCGAGCTTAAAGCCACCCTTGCCGAAATGCGCGAAGCGGATGAACGCACCCAGATCATGCTTGATGCCATGCCCCTGTGCTGCAATTTCTGGGATAAAAATTTCAATAACATTGATTGCAACCAGGCGGCGGCCAATTTGTTTGATCTGGCGAGCAAACACGAATATTTGGATCGCTTTGCCGATCTGTCGCCGGAATATCAACCAAACGGGCGCAAATCTTCGGAATTGGCTTTGGAAAGAATTACCGCGGCCTTCGAGACCGGCTATCAGCGTTTTGAATGGCTGCATCAGAAGTTGAACGGAGAACAGATTCCAGCCGAAATTACTCTGGTGCGCGTCAAGCACCGGGACGGATACATTGTGGCCGGCTATACTCGCGATTTGCGCGAACTTAAGGCCATGCTCGGGGAGATGCAAAAAGCCGAAGAAGAATTGCGTCAGGCCAGAGA
This sequence comes from uncultured Desulfovibrionaceae bacterium, assembly GCA_965364745.1. Taxonomy (GTDB): domain Bacteria; phylum Desulfobacterota; class Desulfovibrionia; order Desulfovibrionales; family Desulfovibrionaceae; genus JAVBRZ01. The sequence continues at coordinate 2,522 of CBDTYX010000089.1, forward strand.
CCTGGCTGAAGCCAGCGCCCGGGCCAAGAGTGAATTTTTGGCCAACATGAGCCATGAAATCAGAACGCCCATGAATGCCATTTTGGGCATGACCCATCTTCTGTTTCAAACGGAAATGACGCCCAGGCAGCGTGACTATTTGGATAAGACCAGGCAATCGGCCGAGCTGCTCTTGCGCATTATCAATGATATTCTCGATTTTTCCAAAATAGAGGCCGGCAGGCTGGAAATGGAGACGGTCGAATTCTCCATTGAAGATATAGTGCTGGATATTTCGGATATCGTTCGCGAGCAGGTGGCTGATAGGGGCCTTCAGATGCATATCGAGATCGATCCGGAAGTGCCGTCCATACTTTTAGGGGATCCGTTGCGCCTGAAGCAGGTGCTGCTAAATTTGGCGAACAATGCGGTTAAGTTTACCCATGCGGGCTCTGTGAATATGGTGATAAGCCAAAAGGAGCGGGAAAACGGGAAAGCCGTGTTGGGTTTTTCGGTGCAGGATACCGGCATAGGCATGAGTTCAGCACAGGTGACCGCATTGTTCAAACCTTTCACCCAGGCGGATACTTCAACTACAAGAAAATACGGCGGCAGCGGACTTGGCCTTGCTATCTGCAAGAATTTGGTGGATTTGATGCGTGGCGCCATTTGGTGCGAAAGCAAGCTGGGTGAAGGTTCGATTTTTAGGTTTACCGCTGAATTCGCCTTGCCTGATGAAGTGCGGGAATGGTCCGGGCAGGAAGCTTTATGTGATGTAAATATACTGTTGATCGGCAATAACGCTGACTCATTGGCGGAAATGAGCGCAAGTCTTAGACAGATTCATTGCCGGAAGGTGCAGGTCATCTCCGATATGGCAGAGTTGGACGCCGGATTTGCGGACGGGAGCTTGCAAGACAGGCAGCTTATTCTGGTTGACTGGGATGAGTCCGGGGCCGTCAGCAGCGATATGCTAAGGCGGCTTGGCGATGCTTATGGAGAAAATATGCCGCCGGTAGTCTACATTGTTTTTGGCCGCCACTATGATTTTGTGCAAAATTTTGCATACAGCAGCAAATATACTGTGTTGAGAAAACCGGCCACGCTGTCTACCTTGTATTATAAAATTGCCGGGGTCATTGACGAAAAAATTCATGTAGGCGTTGGCGGCAAAAACGCTGCCTCGGGCAGAGAGGAAGATTCCTTAAAAGGGGCGCGGGTGCTTTTGGCTGAGGACAATGAAATCAACCAACTGATTGCGGTTGAGTTTTTAACGGCCAAAGGCGTGCTTGTCGATGTGGCCAATAATGGGCGAGAGGCCATTGAAATGCTGCATAAGTCTGACTACGACTTGGTGCTTATGGATATTCAGATGCCGGAAATGGACGGGCTGACCGCAACCGGAGAGATCCGCAAAGAAGAGCGTTACAAGGACTTGCCCATTCTGGCCATGACTGCGCATGCTATGTCCGGTGATCGGGAGCTGAGCCTGGAAATGAAAATGAATGACCATATCACCAAGCCCATTGCGGCGGACGCCCTTTACGCGACTTTGCAAAAATGGCTCCCCCGCAAAAAATGAAAGTTAAGGCCAATTTTGATCTAAGCTTGTGAGAGGCGCTTGCCCGCAGGGCATGTCTGCTTTATGTTTATGGCAGATATTTTTTCTCACAATAAGCAAAGGATTTTGCCATGTCTGAAATTGTTGCACAATATTTGGGCGGCTTGCGCGTAAAAAATACCCACGTCGCCAACGGCGCGATTATGCTTACTGATGCTTCCGCGGAAGTTCAGGGCAGAGATGAGGGGTTTTCTCCGGTGGATATTTTAGCCGCGGCTTTGGGGTCTTGTGCGGTGACCACCATGGGCGTTTACGCCCAAAACCACGGGCTGGACATTGCCGGGACCACAGTGGAAATCGGTTTCGCCATGAGCGAAAAATCGCCGCGCCGCGTGGAGCGGATAGAACTTATATTTACCATGCCCGATCGCGATTACAGCGACAAAGACAAGCAGTCTTTGGAGCGCGCAGCTGGAGCTTGCCCGGTGCACAACAGTCTGCATCCGGATATGGAACAGCGTCTTATTTTCAAGTGGGTTAAATGATAAGGCATGTTCAAGGCCTTGCAGACAAACAACGTCTGATTTGAGGGGGGCATAAGGTAAGCGCAAGGCGCCCGGGAAGAGAGTTTTCCCGGGCGCCTTTTTATTTTAGGTGGCGTTTTTGTCGTTTTCCATGCCGTCCAGAATTTCTCCGGCCCGTTCAATGGCTTTATCAAGATCAAGGCAGATATTAGCTGCGGGCATGCGTTCCAGCACTTTGGCCCGTTTGAGCACCAGGTGCGGTTGGGGCTGCAGGCAGCAGATGATTACGGCAATGCCTTTGTTCATGCATTTATTGATGATTTCTTCCATAATCACCAGAGTGGTGGCGTCCAGACTGATGACCTGGCGCATTTTGATGATGACCACCTTGGGTTCGCGCTTCAGGTAAAGCAGGATATTTTTAAGTTTTTGAGCCGCGCCGAAAAACATGGCCCCGGTAATGCGCACGACCAGCACGTCCGTGAGCGGTTCCATGACCGGCGCATTAGGGTCGGCCGGAGTTTCCGGGTTGTTGGGGTTGTCATAAAACATCTGCATGGGGATGATCTGTTCTTCCACGCCGGCCTGTTCGGACATGCGTTTGATAAACAGCACGCAGGCCACAATCATGCCCACTTCCACGGCCACGGTCAGGTCAAAAATGATGGTCAGCAGGAAGGTAGTCAGGTAAACGGTAATGTCGCTTTTAGGATACTCGCGCAGGTACCGTATTTCCTGCCAGTCAGCCATGTTGAAGGCCACGGTGATGAGAATGGCCGAAAGCACGGCCAGGGGCACGTTTTTGGCAAGGGGCGCCGCTACCAGGATAATGGCCAGAAGGACCCCGGCGTGAATTATGCCGGCTACGGGCGTGCGCCCGCCGTTACGGATATTGGCCGCGGTGCGGGCGATGGCTCCGGTGGCCGGAATGCCGCCGAACAGTGGAGTGATGATATTGGCGATGCCTTGGGCCATAAGCTCCTGATCCGGGTCGTGCTCGTCGTCAATCATGCCGTCGGCCACCACCGCGCAAAGCAGTGATTCAATTGCGCCGAGCAAGGCGATGGTAATGGCCGGAGCGAGAAGATATTTGAAAGTTTCAATGTTTAAGGTCGGGATGCTCATGGGCGGCAAGCTTTGGGGGATGCCGTTGAACTGCGAACCGATGGTGGAGATGCCCAAGCCCAGGGAGTCGTTGAAGAGCGCGGTGATCGCCGTGGCGATAACCAGCATGGCGATGGTGCCCGGGAAGAAACGGGCAATGCGTTTAGGCCACAGGTATATGCGGATCAGGCAGGCGCCGGCCATAATGAAGGTGGGGAGATGCAGCTCGGCAAGGTGCGGCCATACAGAGGAAATAGTGCCCAACAGGCCGGGCTCTACAGTGATGCTTAAGCCCAGAAAGTCTTTGATTTGGGACAGGAAAATCAAAACTGCGATGCCTGTGGTGAAGCCGCTGATGAGCGGAAAGGGGATGTATCTGATCAACGTGCCCATGCGGGCAAGGCCCATGAGCAGCAAAATGGCGCCGGCCATAATTGTGCAGATGAGCAAATTCGGCACGCCGTATTGGTTTACTATGCCTAAGACAATGACGATGAAAGCGCCCGTGGGCCCGCCGATGGCCACGCGCGAGCCGCCGAAAAAGGAAGTGAGAAAACCGGCGATGACCGCGGTGATGAGCCCGGCCTCGGGTTTGACCCCGGAGGCGATGGCAAAGGCCATGGCCAGGGGCAGGGCGATGATGCCCACAGTAAGACCGGCCATCAGGTCGGCTTGGAATACTTTGAAATTATAATTGCGTAAACAGTCCCACAGCTTGGGGTGAAAAGGAAAGGTAAGTTTCATAGCAAAAAGCCGCCTGTGCCGAGCACGAAAAACCCGGAGCAACTCGCTGCCCGGGTGTAAAAATTACACGCCCCCTTAAAAAACAACCTTTGAGGGCGGCGATGTTTATCGGTTTCATAGCTGAATCTTCAATATTTGCAAGGAAAAAAATGATAAAGGCGTAGTGTTGCGCGATTTAAGTTCAGCAGAGATGTTTCACGCAGATTTGGCGCGTGGATCTAAATTGACAGGGCGAGCAGAAAAGCGATACAAAATAATATTAAAAAGTTGCCAATGCTGTTTGAAGGTTAGACTTGTGAAGCAACCGCGCCGCAGTGAGAGTTTTGCGCGCCAATCAGCCCGTGGGGTATTTATGCAAATTTATCAGATAAATTCCAATCTCATGGCCTTTTATTTTAAAGGTGATACCGAACCGGACAATCCTACGCTGAAAAATCCGCCGGCGGAAGAAAACTGGGAAATCACCTGCGACCGGTTGGGCGTGGCCGGTTACGTCGTTTACAGCGGCCGCAGCGCCATTGTTTACGACACGCTTTGTTCCCCCGCGCAAGCCGATGAAATCAAGTCTTACCTGGAAAAAGATCTGGGCGTCGCTAAATTTACAGTTGTGCTCAGCCATTGGCACTTGGATCATGTAGGCGGCAACGCCCTGTACGCTCAATCCAATATTGTGGCCAGCCGTAAGACCAGGCTGAGCCTTGCCCAGCATAAAGCGGCCATAGAAGCGGCCGCCCTGTGGGGACAACCGCCCGTCAACCCCTTGCGCTTGCCGGATATCGTGTTTGATGACGCCATGACGATTTACCTGGATGATCTGGAAGCGCAACTGCTTAATTTCAACATCCACAGTGAAGACGGAGTGGCGGTTTACTTGCCCGCTTATAAAATTCTTCTGGCCGGGGACATGCTGGAAGATACTGTCTCCTTTGTGACCAACCCGGAAGACAGCGCTGTTCACATTGAAAACTACAAGCGTATGCGGGAAATGGACATCACGCGCATTTTGCCCAACCATGGACGCTCCGCAGTGATCAGGGAGGGCGGTTACTCCAAAGAGCTGATCGACAGCACCATTTATTATCTGACCGCGCTGCGCGAAGAGCTCAGGCGGGACAACGACTGCGTTGTGGCGGATCTAAAGACCGTGATGGCTCCATATTTGGACAAGGGCGTCGTGCACTATTGGGAACCGTACGAAGATGTGCATCGGGATAATGTTGAGCGGGTGCGCGCTTTTATCAAATCCGGGCGAGGATCTTCGAGATACGGCTCTTAAGCCGGCAGAGGAGCGGATAGTTTACGGACATGGGGTCCGGGCGCGGTTTTTCCGCCCCCGGACCTTTTTATTCCTGG
>CBDTYX010000090.1:0-7605 GCA_965364745.1 uncultured Desulfovibrionaceae bacterium
GACCGGCCACCGAGGTGCCTCCGAATTTCTGAACCAGAATACGCATATTAAACCTTCCGTTTCCTTAAACTTAACCCGTTCTACTGTCGGCGGCTTACAGGCAAGCCGCCTTAACGCGTAATCAACTCAAGCAAAGTCTTTCCTGTGCCGCTGCCGCTAAAAACCACTTCACGCTTGTCTTTTTCGGCATGCCAGTACATTTCAATCCGGTCAACAGGAAAAACGCGCCCCGGCAAATATTCCGCCCATTCAATCAGAATAAGGCCGCACAGCTCTTCCAGGCTCTCTTCCAGCATTTCATCGCCGGAACCGGGCGGCAGGCGATATAGATCAAAATGCTGCACCTTTGGTGTTGTAGGGTAAACATTGCACAGTGTAAAGCTTGGACTGGCCACTTCCGCGTTTTCTCCGCCGGGCAGCGTTTCGGTTAAAAAACGGATAAAAGTGGTTTTGCCCGCGCCAAGATCGCCCATGAGCAAAACAACCGGCAAAAATGCGGCCGGATAAAGGCGCTGGTATTCGGCCACGGCCGCGGCCAGGTTCCGGGCCAGGGCGCTGGTCTGCTCCAGGGAAGGCAACGCGAAGGTCTGTTTAAAAGCGCGCATGGTTTTTAATTTTAAGGTCAGAGATGATTAAGTGACGCCGTGGGCAGCCAGTGCCCCGGCAACTGAGACGCCAAAGCGCGTGCACGGGGGATGGCGGCGGCGATGTCTGAAGCCAGATTGCCGCGTGCCGGCACAACTTCGCGAAGCATATGCCCGCACAGACCATGCACGTAAGCTCCGGCGCAGGTTGCCGGCAAAGCTTCCGCACCTTGCGCCAAATAAGCGGCAATCAGCCCGGACAGCACATCCCCTGAGCCGCCCACAGCCAAATTCGGCTCAATAAACGGCAGAAGATAGCGGCCGCGGTGACTTCCGATAAGCGTACCCGCGCCTTTAAGCAATACTGTGCCGGGTAAAAGATTAATGAGCGCGTCCAGGGCGCCCCATCGGTCCGCCTCCACGGATGCAGCCGTGGTTTTAAGCAGGCGCGCGGCCTCGCCCGGATGTGGGGTGAACACGGAAACCTTCGGCAAACCGGCCAGGAGTTCCGGCGTATCGGCCAAAATAGTCAAAGCATCGGCGTCCAGCACCAGGGGCGGCAGATGATCCGTCTCGCCGTACCAAAACAGCAGCGTCGTTAAAAACGCATGTGCACCGCCGGATAGTCCGAGACCCGGCCCTATAACTATTGCATCGTTGCCGGCCAGATGCGGCATCAGCTCTTTGGCAAATTCCCCGCGCCAATCTTCTGAAGCAGGGGGTAGCCGCGAGCCCAAAGGCATGGTCATCACGTCAGGGCAGCCATATTTGACTTGGGCATTGAGGCCGGCCGGACAAGCGATGCGCACCAGGCCCGCGCCGCTGCGCAAAGCGCCTACCGCGCTTAAATGCGGCGCTCCGGTGAGTCCGGCCGAACCGCCGATAATCAGCACCCGCCCCGCTCTGCCCTTGTGGGCCATTTCATATGATCCGCGCCCGGCCAGAGCGCAGCCGGGCAAAAGCACATGCACGGCGGGCGGGTATTTGGCCTGCACCTCAAGCGAAATGCCCACCGGGTGCACAAGCAGCTTGCCCACGTAAGGAAAAGCGCCCGGCAACAACAAACCAGGTTTGGGCGCCTCAAAAGTGATGGTCAGGTCCGCAGCCACGGCCACGGGCACGGGCAGCCCGTCCACGGCGGAAAGACCGGAAGGGATGTCCAGAGCCAGCACCAACGGCGCGCGGTCGGAGCAAGGCGCGGGCCGCCCGCTCGTCCCCCAGGCTCTGCTGGCAAGCGGACCGGCCTGGGGCGTCCCGCTTTCATTCTTGGGATTTTTTGCGGCCATCGCATTGATGCGCTTAATCAGCGCCGCAAACTCCGGACGAACCGGCGGGGTGAATCCCGTGCCCAAAAGACCGTCGACGATAATATCCGGCTGCTCCCACCCCTGGGGCAAGGGCGCGTCAGGCGAAGACAACTGAAATGCGGTCGCGCCGCAGGCCAGGGCATCGCGCAAATGCACGGAGGCGGCGTCTTCAGCGGACAAAAGATCGGCCGGCAAAGAATGCAGATGGCAAAGCAGCACATTTGCGCCTTCGCGCAAGGCAAAACGGGCCAGCACGGCCGCATCGCCGCCGTTATTGCCTTTGCCCATAAACAAAAGGATTTTGACGCCCTGCAAAACAGGCGTTTCCGACGCTTTGCCCTTATCCGCCGCGGAGCCCTCGCTCTTTGGCCCGCCCTGCCGTTCCGCCCAGGCGGCCTTAAGGCAGCGCAACGCCCCCTCGCCGGCATTGGCCATGAGCCTTATGGCTGAAATTTTGCCTTCCTCCACAGCGGCAGCATCCCAGCGGGCCATTTCAGCGGCGTCGGGCAGCGGCGCACAGTGCGGCGTCCGGCCATAACCAGTGCTCATATCTCTGCTCGCTCTAGAATAACTACGGCCATGGCGCTGTGCCTGTCGTGCGAAATAGAAACGTGAACGGCGCCGCCGCCCAATGCCTGGAAACGCTCAAGCGCCGCGCCGCTTAAGATAACCTCGGGCTCGCCGTTCACGCCTTTGCGGACCAGAATATCGGCCAACCAGATGCCTTGGGAAAAACCCGTCCCCAGGGCTTTGACCAGCGCTTCCTTGGCGGCGAAGCGCCCGGCCAAAAAAGTGACCCGGGGGCTTTCCCGCCACTCGTCAAGCTCTTCCGGATGCAGAATATGCCCGGCAAAACGCTCGCCAAAGCGCTCGGAAATCTTCTCAATGCGCTCCATATCCACAATGTCCGTTCCCAGGCCGATTATCATGTCACACCATCTCTAGTTGTAAAACTTAAAACACATATTCCTGCGGTCTTGCCGATTTGCGAGGCGCCACTCCGCCCCCGTGCCTTGGGGCATAACACATTTACTTGCAAATAACAAAAAAAAATCTGCCGGGCCGCCGCGCCAAGCAATAAACTTGCCCTCGTATCTTAAATTCTTAAGGGGAAAACCGCTTTAAAGCCGCATTCGCCATGACCAAGCCCACAGTTGACGTCCGGTCCGATTATGATAACTTCAAAAAATTGCGCAGAGCCGTACTGCAGCGGCTGAACTTAAACAAAATCGCATCCGAGGCTAAAGCCTTAAGGATTTCGGACAAGGATATTTCACTATGTATATCTGCACTATCGGTTCAGGATATGTGGGGTTGGTCTCCGCTGCCTGCTTTGCGGAAATGGGCAATGTGGTCACCTGCGTGGACGTTAATCCGGACGTGGTGGCCAAGCTAAGCGCAGGACATGTCCATATTTTCGAGCCCGGCCTTGAAGATCTGGTTATCCGCAACCATGCGGACGGCCGCCTTAACTTTACCACGGACCTTGCCGCGGGCATGCGTAACGCAGGCTTTATTTTTATTACCGTGGGCACGCCCTCGCGGGACGACGGCTCCTGCGATTTAAGCTATGTGGAGGAAGTGGCCCGCTCCATCGGCCGGCACTTGCAAGCTCCCGCCATTGTGGTCGATAAATCCACCGTGCCGGTGGGTACGGCCGACATGGTGCGCCGCCTCATTAGCGAAGAGCTGAAAAAACGCGGCGAACACATTGATTTTGAAGTGGTTTCCAACCCGGAATTTTTAAAAGAAGGCGACGCGGTTAACGACTTTATGAAGCCGGACCGGGTGATTGTGGGTACGGATTCGCTTAAGGCCGCGGAAATGATGCACGAGTTGTATGCGCCCTTTGCCCGCAGTCGTGAGAAAATGCTGATTTTAAGCATACGCAGCGCTGAAATGGCCAAATATGCCGCCAACTGCATGCTGGCCACCAAAATTTCCTTTATTAACGAAATGGCCCGCATTTGCGAAGAAGTGGGCGCGGATATCCGCGAAGTGCGCATGGGCATCGGCTCGGACCACCGTATCGGCTACCATTTCATTTATCCCGGTGTGGGCTACGGCGGATCGTGCTTTCCCAAGGACGTGAAGGCCCTTATCCATACGGCCAAGCAGGCCGGGGTCAAGCCCACGCTTATGGAAGCGGTGGAAGAGGTTAACGCGGCCCAAAAAACATTGATGGCCGACAAAGTCATCAACTACTTCGCGGATCAGGGCGGCGTGAACGGCAAAACCCTGGCCTTGTGGGGACTGGCCTTCAAAGCCAATACCGACGACATGCGCGAAGCGGCCTCCTTGGCCATTATCGAGGCTTTGACCGCCAAAGGCATGCGCGTAAAGGCTTTTGACCCTGTGGCCGGCCCCAATGCCGCTAAAATCTTACGCAACAACAAACTGGTGGAAGTTGTTGATGAACAGTACGCCGCGCTCAAAGGCGCCGACGCGCTTATGGTGGTCACAGAGTGGAACCAGTTCCGCAACCCGGACTTTAAGGCCGTTAAAGCGGAGTTGAGCGCGCCCATACTCTTTGACGGCCGCAACCTCTACAATCCCGCCCTGGCGGCCGGGGCCGGGTTTGCTTATTTTTGCATCGGACACGGCGCTAAAACCGCGATTTAAAGCTATGCCAAAACAAACGCCCCGCGCCGACCAAGTTGAAAACCTTGGCGGGTGCGGGGCATTTTTGCTCACGCGATGCGATAAATTAAAAATTATTTGTTGTCGCCAAAGACAATGACCTGTTGGATGGCGGAAGCGGAACGCGCGGCAATGCCCCGCGAGGCGGCGCGCACGGTCAGCTCGGACACGATGGCTTGTTCGTAGTTCTGACGCGGCAGAGGAAGGCTGCCGGTATCCAGCAAAGAATATGTTTCGAGAATAACCGTCTGCTCCCAGGCGTCTAAAAGCTCGGCGTCGTCAAGCTGGCGCAAGTGCAGGTGCAGAGGAATATTGTCATCGGAGATGGTATGTAATCTGCCCATTTTTACCTCACTTTTAAAGTCTATCGCAATATTTCCATTTTGACAACATAACTTTCTGTGTTAAGTTTCAAGAAATATGCGGATTTCAGCAAGGCGGCACACCCGCTGCGCAGCTGAAACTTTTAGCTTTACTTGACAAAAGACTTGTGTTTTTTTCTTTTTTAATGGTATTGCCCGATTATCGTCGATCTTCTTCCTTAGGAACTGATCGCTAGGAATATTTTTTAGGAGGTGCTATGGACGCCACGCAAAGAAGAGATGATGAACTTTTACAACTGGTTACCTTCAGTACCGGCGATGAAGAATTTGGGGTGGATATCCTGCGGGTGCAGGAAATTATTCGCACCATGGCCATTACCAAGGTGCCCAAAGCTCCTGAGTTTGTGGAAGGGGTAATTAACCTGCGCGGCAAAGTCATTCCCATCATTGACCTGCGCCGCCGCTTCGGCTTGCAGTCCAAAGCGCACGACAAGCACACCCGCATTATTGTTATTGAAATCAATACGATGATCGTAGGCTTTGTGGTGGACTCGGTCTCTGAAGTTTTGCGTATTCCGGCCAGCACCGTGGAGCCGCCGCCGCCTGTGGTCGCCGGACTTGAGTCCGAATACATCAGCGGCGTGGGCAAACTGGAAGACCGCCTGCTTATTTTGCTGGACCTCGACCGCCTGCTCTCGCGGGCCGATATCGAAGCCTTGGGGCAGTTGTAAAGAAATCATGCTTTTGCCTGACAAGCCGCCCTGCCGCAATGGCAGTGCGGCTTTTTTGGCTTAAATTTTTAAAACCATTCCGGATTACACGTGTCTTTTCCCCGCCTGTTGCAGCAATTGCTGGAATGCTCCACAAGCTTTTCAACCAATATCACCCGAAGCCATACGGCTACACGGGCGCTTTTGGCCGCGCGGCTTATGGCGGCCGGGCGTTCTGTGGTTCTGGTGGGCAAAAACAGCGAAGAGTTGGCCGAGCTTAAAGGTTTGCTTCAACTCTTCGGTCCGGCACACTCAAATCCTGACCCGGCCCATATTTTGGGCCAAGAACAAAACAATTGGGTCGTTCTGCCGCCCTTTCCGGCAGGGTCGCACAGCCGGGGCGCCTGGGGCGCCCGCTTGGCCGGGCTGAATGCTTTGCGTGAGCGCCAAGGGGCGCCCTGCCTGGGCCTTCTCGCCTGCCTGGACGCTTTTCTGCCGCGCTACCCGCCGGCCGAAATGTTGGCGCAGTTGCAATTGAACCTTAATTGCGGCGCGGACTACGCCCCGGAGCTGATCCTGGATCAGGCCGTGGACTGGGGTTTTTTACGCACGCCACTGGTCACCCAGCCCGGCGAAATCACCAGGCGCGGTGATATTCTGGATATTTTCCCGCCCGGCGCAAGCCACCCTTTGCGTCTGGAATTTTTCGGCGACACCCTGGAGCAGATCCGCCTGTTTGAACCCGCCGGACAACGCTCTATCCGCAATATCTCCGAATTTACCATTTTACCTGCCGTGCCTGTGCCCGGGTATGGCGATTTTCTGGCCCAAGCGGAAACCTGGTGGGAAGATCTGCGCTTTGCGGGCAAGTTGGAGGTCGGGCAACCGGCCCGATTTGCTTCAGTGCTGGCCCAAGGGGGCACCGAGCTCATGCCCGGAGTGTTTTACCGCCATAGCGCCACTCTGATTGATTACCTGCCGTCGGACGCGATTTTGCTGCTGCCTGACGCCAATGAAACACGAGTCGTCCTTTCGGAAACACGGGAAGAATGGCAAGCACACTTAGCGCGCCAGGCGGAAAACAACGACCTTATCCAACCGAAAGAGCTGGTTTTATGCGATTTTTCCGATTTTGAACCACTGAAAGACGCAAAATCCTCCGGAACCCGCATTTACTTTTCCAGCTTGCAAGTAGGCGAGACTGAGGATGTCGTCAGCCTGCCCGAGCGCCGCATCCGCTCTTTCGGCGATCTGTTTCCCCTGGCGGAAGATCAGGAACGCCCCTGGCGCCGCCTCATAACCGCCATAGACGAATGGCGGGACAAGGGTAAAGACGTGCTTCTGTGCCTGCCTTCCGAGCGCGCCCGCGATAAATTTCTCAAACTCGCCGTGCAGGACGGGCTTAATCCGGAAGTCCGCCTGCCGGAAAATTGGATAACCACGGCCGGAGAAGCGGCGACCGCGGCCGCCTCGGCCAAAGCCCGCCCCGGCGGCGGGGTATACACGCTCATCGCTCCGTTTTACCAAGGTGCGGAACTGCCCTGGGCCAATCTGATTATTTTGGGCGAAGACATTCTCCAGCCCAAGAGCGAGCGGGTGGCCAGGGTCAAAAGCTCCGCCTTCACCGGCCTCGACCGCTACGACGATCTTCAGCCCGGCGATTTTCTGGTGCACCGCGACTTCGGCATCGCCGCTTTTGGCGGGCTAAAGCGCCTGAACTTAAGCGGCCAGGATGCCGATTTCCTGCTGCTCACCTATGCGGGCGGGGACAAATTATACCTGCCCGTGGACCGCATGAGTCTGGTGCAGCGCTTCAAAGGCCCGGAAGGAGCCGACCCCGGCCTCGACAAACTGGGCGGCGCAGCCTGGATCATGGGCAAAGAAAAGGCCAAAAAAGCCATTGAAAAAATCGCCCATGACCTGGTGGAGATTTACGCGGAGCGCAAAGTGGGCAAAGGCTATGCTTACGGGCCCATCAACGAGCTTTTCCGCGAGTTTGAAGCCGGCTTCGGCTTTGAGGAAACCCCGGACCAACTGCGGG
>CBDTYX010000091.1:0-7573 GCA_965364745.1 uncultured Desulfovibrionaceae bacterium
ATCTTAAAGGGCGCGCCCCTTAAGGTTCCCCTTCCCCGTAACGACTACAACCACTTCCAGTCTCTCAGCTGTAAATCAATGGTGGTCAGGCCGTTGTAGGCGTCCAGGCGGGGGGAATAGGCGATTTGCAGTTTTTGGCCCACGCGGGAGGGCGGGAAATGGGCGAGGTTGCGCCAGGCTTTGGCGCGCAGGGTGATGCCGGTGTCTTCGTCGGTCAGTTCCAGGGTGGCGTGTTTGCCGCCAAAGGGGCGGACGCTTTTAAGCAGCAAGGGAGGCGAGGCGAACACCGGCTCGGGGTTGTGCATGCCGAAGGGCTGCAGGAGTTGGAGCTCTTTGACGAGATCAAGGCGGGCGGCGTCTTTGAAATTGAGGTAGCCGTCCAAGAAGAGGCGGGGCAGGACGGGTTCTTCGCCCAGGGCCGCGGCGGTGATTTGCAGGAAGCGGGCACGCAGTTTTTCCAGGTTGCCCGGCAGAAGGCTGAATCCGGCGGCCTGGTGATGGCCTCCGAAGCGCAGGAACAGATCGGCGCAGGCGGTGAGGCCCTCGTGCAGGTTAAAGGCCGAGATGCTGCGGCCCGAGCCTTTGAGGACGCCGTCCTGCTCGCAGATGACCAGGCAGGGTTTGTGATGCACTTCGACCACGCGCGAGGCCACGATGCCGACAATGCCGGGGTGCCAGTGCGGGGCGAAGAGTACAAAGGCGGGCGCGGCGCAAGCTGCGCGGGCCTGGGTGAGGGCTTCTTCGGAGGCGCGTTCTTCTTCGGCCCGGCGCTCGGTGTTCATGACATTAAGGCTTTCGGCCAGGCCGGCGGCCCTAGCGGCGTCGCGGCAGAGCATGAGATCCAGGGCTTCGTTGGCCCTATCCAGGCGACCGGCGGCATTGAGGCGCGGGGCCAGGGCAAAGGCCACCTGGCCGGTATCCAGGGGGGCGGAGGGGCTATAGCCGCAGTAGGCTTTGAGGGCGGCCAGGCCGGTGCGTTTGCCCTGGGCGAGGACCAGCAGACCGTTTTTGACCAGGATGCGGTTCTGGCCGTTAAGGTCGACCATGTCGGCCACCGTGCCCAGGGCCACCAGATCCAGAACGCGGCGGATATCGGGCCGGGCGCTGTTTTTGCCGGCGGTTTCGCTCAAGATGTTGTTCACCTCGGCCATGAGGTAAAAGACCATGCCCACCCCGGCCAGATGCGGGTAGGGCGCGCCGGGCAGACGAGGATTGCAGACGGCCCGGGCCGCGGGCAGGGTATCGCCGGGCAGATGGTGGTCGGTGATGATGACGGTGATGCCCAGCTCGTTGGCTCTGGCCACCACGTCCACATCGTTGATGCCGCAGTCCACAGTGAGGAGCACTTCCATGCCTTGCGCGGCCAGGGTCTCCAGAGTGACGAGGTTGAGGCCGTAGCCCTGGCTGGTGCGGCTGGGAATATGGCTGTGCGCAATAACTCCGTGCCAGGAAAACACTTCAAGGCATAGGGCGGTGGCGGTGATGCCGTCCACGTCGTAGTCGCCCCAGACCACGATTTTTTTGCCCTTGCGGGCGGCTTCGGCGAGGCAGATCGCGGCCTCATCCACGCCGGGCCAGTTTTTGGGCGGCACAAGCCCTTTGAGGCCGGGCGTGAGGTAGTCGTTCATGGACGCGGCATCGGGCAGTCCCCGTTCCCAGAGAAACAGGGCCAGCCATTCCGAGACGCCCAAAGCTGCCGCCCAGGATGCGATTTCCGGCGGGGCGGTTTTTGTGTCGCGGTATATCCAGTGCTTATTCAGGCGCGCGGTGTTCATAGATGCAAAATAGTGCGGTTTATGAGGTTTGGCCCAAGCTTCGCGCAAAAGCGGGAATCCCTTATGCAACTGCCCGGCGGGGCCGGGCAGTTGCATAAGGGACGCGAAAATTTCGCACCGCCAGAGCCGCTGTTCACGGACGCACAATTATGCGTCGGCGGCGGGAGGGCTCCCCTGGGCTTTAGCCAAAGCCGCGTCCACAGCCTCGGCTTGATCCGGGGTCACCAAGTTCTTGTCTTTCATCCACTGCAAAAATTTAAGGCCCGCTTCCAGGCCGGGGTTGAGTTCCAGGGTGGTCAGCAGGCAAGCCACGGTTTTTTCAAAATCTTTCTTTTCAAGGTACACGCGGGCGATGTTGTAAAACAGGTTTTCGTCCTTTTTGGATAGCTCCATGGCCCGTTGGTAGTATTCCAGCGACTGGTCCAGCATTTTGTTCTTGCGCAAGTTGATGCCGAATTCGTTGAACAGGTGTTTGTGCTCTTCTTCAAAGGCCGCTTCCAGCTTGACCAGGCGCTCAAAAATATCGTTGGCCTTGCTGTTGTCGCCCCGTTCAAGGTAGGTGAGCCCCAGGCCGAAGTTGGCGCGCACGTTTTCTTCGTCCACAGCGAGAGCATTGCTGTACTCAAATTCCGCGCTGAAATTTTCGCCGCGCTTGCGGTGGCGGTCGGCCCGGGCAATGGTTTTGTTGACCTCGCGCATTTTGGGGAACACGGTCTGCATATAAAATTCCGGCTCAGGGGCAAAGCGCTCCAAAAATTCATCAAGCGGCACCGTGCGCTTGGGTCCGGAGGGAATATAGTTGGCGTTGAGCGGCTGCACCATGAGGGAGCCGTCGTCATTTTCTTCGACAAACCAGTATGCCTTTTGAATGGTTTTGCGCGTGGTGGTGCCGGTGCCTACTTTACGCACTTCCTGAGAGGAAAAGACGCCCTTGATGCGTTCGCGCTCGTCACCGGCGTGCGCGTGGGCTTCCGGGTTTGCGGCGGCGGAAAGGTCAGTTTTGTCAGTCATATTCAGCTTGCGCCTCTTTTGCTTCCGATATTTTCAGATATTGGACTTTAAGCATAATGACCGTGAAGATCAAGGCTTGATTTGCCGGCGAAAGCCTAAGCCATTTCGGCCAAAATGGCCCGCATGGCCGCCAGGGGGTCCGGAGCGCCGGTAATGGGCCTGCCCACCACCAAAAAGTCGGAACCGGCGGTCACAGCCTCGGCCGGGGTCATCACCCGGCTCTGGTCATTGGCGTCTCCGCTGCGGGGGCGGATGCCGGGGGTCAGGCAAATGAACTCACGACCGCATGCCGCTTTGATGCCCGCCGCTTCATGGCCGGAGCAGACCACGCCGTCAAGGCCCCAGGCTTTGGCCTGGCCGGCCCGCAGCAGGGCGAGAGCCGCCAATTGCTCTGCCGGGCTTAAGTTCGCGGTTTGCAGATCAGCCGGCAGGCCGGTGGCGGCCAGGTCATCGGGGCCAAGGCTGGTCAGCACGGTTACACCCAGGATAAGGGGGGGGGTGCGCCCGGCGGCTTCCGCGCCTTCCCGTGCTCCAGACACAGCGGCCCGGGTCATGGCTTCGCCGCCGCAAATGTGGATATTGGCCATGTCCACGCCAAGGCGGGCCGCGGCGCGCATGGCTCCGGACACAGTATTGGGGATGTCATGGTATTTGAGGTCGAGAAAAACGGAAAAGCCCAGAGCCTTTAAGGCTTCGATCACAGCCGGTCCAGCCGCGGTGTACAATTCCATGCCCACTTTGAACCAAACAGACCCTGCGGCGGCAGAGAGGCCTACGCTAAGTTTTTCCGCCAGAGCCACGGCCTTCTCATGGCCGGGCACATCCAGGGCGATAACCAGCTCAGCCATGGCTCTTGGCCTCCTTAAGCAGGGCGGCGATGAATTTTTTATGCCGCTGGGGGGAAGCGGCTGCGGTCAGGTAAATGGCCCGCAGCAGATCATAGGCGGCATCAATGTTGTTGTTTTCCACAATGGCGTCAAACCAGGGGGCTTCAGCTATTTCTTTGGCCGCATTGCTGATGCGCCGGGCGATGGTTGCTTCATCATCCGTGCCCCGTCCGCGCAGGCGCTGCTCCAGGGCGTCAAGGGAAGGCGGCACGATGAAGACAAACGTCGCTTCTTTGGCCAGGTGCGCCTTTAGCTGGGCCGCGCCCTGCACATCAATGTCGAAAAGCAGGTCGTAGCCGGCGGCCAGTTCTTCCTTAACCCAAGACAGGGGCGTGCCGTACAGCTTACCGTGCACTTCGGCCCATTCCGCAAAGTCGCCGGCATCGCGCCGGGCGATGAATTCTTCTTCGCTGAGAAAATAATAGTCCTGCCCGTGCACTTCGCCGGCGCGGGGCGGGCGGGTGGTGCAGGACACGGAAAATTGCAGGTTGGGGAACTCTTCGCGCAGCTTGCGCAAAAGCGTGGTTTTACCGCCGCCGGAAGGGGCGCAGACCACCAGACAGAGCCCGGAACGTTGTAAAGTCATTTAAGCAATCTCCTCGGAAGCGCCCAGACGCTGAACCAGGGTTTCAGCCAGCACAGCGGACAAAATCACGTGGTTTGAGTCGGTGATGATAATGGAGCGGGTTTTACGCCCTTGAGTGGCGTCCACCAGGCGCCCGGCCAGGCGCGCGTCTTCGCGCAGGCGGCGCATGGGGGCCGAGGCCGGGTTGACGATGCTGACCACCCGCCCGGCGATGACAAAGTTGCCGTAGCCGACGCTGATAAGTTTTTGTCCGGCCATGTGCACTCCGGTTTTAAATCAGACAAAAAGTTTGTTTGCGTTAAAAATGACGCTATTCCAGGTTTTGCACCTGTTCTCGGCATTTTTCCAGTTCGTTTTTAAAATCCACCACCAGGCGCTGCACCTGAGCATCCTGAACTTTGTTGCCGCAGGTGGTGATTTCCCGAAAGCATTCCTGCACCGCGAAATCGAGGCGGCGGCCCACATCCGTGCCCTGAGCCATGAGCTCGTTCAGCAGATCAAGGTGCGAGGCGAGGCGCGTCAGCTCTTCGCTCACGTCCACCCGGTCGGATAAAATGGTTATTTCCTGCAAGAAGCGCGACTCCTCGAGCTCCAGGGAGTAGCGGGCGAGCATTTCATCCATGCGCTCGCGCAAGGCGTTAAAGCGCTCTTCCTTAAGGGAGGGGGCCTGCTCTTTGATGTGCTCCACCCACTCCTGCATGCGCAAAATGCGCTCCATGATGTCGCGTTCCAGGGCTTTGCCTTCCCTCAGTCTCGATTCGTTCCAGTCGGCGAGGGCCACTTCCAGGCCCTGGCTCAAGATGTGCAGCAACTCGTCGTAATTTTCCGAGCTGTTGTCTTCCCACAAAAAAGGCAGGGACAAGAAGCGGTTCAAGTCAGGCTCAAAGGAAAGGTCCTGTTCTTCGGCGAAGTCGGCCATTTTTTCCAGCATGGCCGCGGCCTGAAGGGAGTTGAAGTTGACGACGCACAAGTCGTCGCGGTTGATTGCCAGAGACAGGGCGATATCCACGCGGCCGCGCGCGGCGTGCCGCCGGACCACTTTTTCCAGGCTGTCTTCCATGCCTCTGGCCAGGGGGGGCAGACGCCATTTGACGTCGAGGAAGCGGTTATTGACGCTGCGGACTTCCCAGGTTTGGACCATGCCCGCTTCATCAAGGCAGCAGCGGCCGAAACCGGTCATGCTTTTAAGCATAAGCTTGTATTCTCCCAGTTGGGGTTAGGCGCGTCCGTAAAGGGGGGGACGGCGTAGTCAGCCGCGCAGCGCCGGGGGGCCGGTCGGCTTGTCGTAGTGCGGGCAAGCCTGGGCTTGCCGCTTTAACCGTATACAGGAAGGCGGAAAATTATGCAACGGCCGAAATTTCGGCCCGGCTTTCTGAAACAAGGCGGCTCGTCAAGGCGACGGTTATTGGTCAGTTGAGCCTAAGCGGTCAGGCTTAAATCGGAGCGGGAGTCGGTCTGTCCGGCTTCGGCATAGGCGTTTAGGGCGCGCTGGCGGGCGCGGGAGGCGATTTCGCCGGCTTGGCTTGCGGTGAGCGCGTCGCGAGTGGAGGTTTCGCCTGTGGCCAGGGCCGCGCGGCGGGCGGTTTCGGCCTGGCGGGCTGCGCTTTCCGCATCGCCGGAGGAACTGACGGAAATATTCACTGCGCCGCCCACGGCGTATGCCCGGCCGTCGGGTCCGGTTCGATAGGTGTATTGGGGCAGGCCTTGGACCTGGCCGCCGGCGGCCATGACGTGGGCCATTTCGTGGGCGCGCACCTTGGCGTCGCGGTCTTCCAGCCTTTGCAGCAGGGCGGCGTCAGCGGCGTCAGGTTTAGCGCCGGATGCGGCCGCCTGATCGCCCGGCAGGGAGCCTGCGGCGGCGGAGTCGTTCTCGCGGCGGAGCACGCGCGCCGTGCTGCCCACGGCGTACTGGCGACCGTCGGGTCCGGTTTGATATACAAACTGGCGGCCGCCCACAGCCTCGCCCTCGGATTTGGCCGCATCGCGCGCGGCCTGGTCGCGCTCTTTCAGGGTTTTCAACATGCGGGCATCGGCCCCGTAGAGGTCGGGCGAATCTTCAGTCCGGGCGGATCCGGTTTTGCGGGTCACGGCAGCGGCAAAGACGCTTTGCTGCTGCACAGGCGCAGCCGCGTCATGCCGGGCAACAGAAAAGCCGGTTGCGGGCTCGTTGGACGACAAGCTTTGAATCTGCATGGCAAACCCCTTACGGCCAAAGGCCTGGTCATGGTTTTCTGAAAGGCTTATCGGCCGGGTTAGAGGAAACTTTAGGGGATAAAATAAATTTTTTAAAGCGCGGCAGGGGCGACCAGGAGCAGGCCGTTTTCAACCCGCACGGGGCGTACGGCCAAAAGCTGCCCGGCTGCGAGTCGGGGCGTAATTTCCGCTGCGGGCAGGCGGCAGGAGGCGTAATATTCACTAACGCCCAAGGCGGTTTCCGGACTTTCCAGAACCATGCGCAGGGCGTTTTCCGGATGCGCGGCCAGAAAATGCAGAAAAGCTTCTTTTTTGGCGGCTGCGAGAGCCCGGAGCACAGCGGCGCGTTTTTCGGCGATTTCACGGGGCAGATGGCCGGGCAGACCGGCCGCAGTGGTGCCGGGGCGGGGCGAAAACGGAAAGACATGGGCATAGGTGAGGGGCAACTTTTCCGCCAGGACGCGGGTTTCCTCGAACTCGGCCTCGCTTTCGCCGGGAAAGCCCATGAGCAGATCGGCGCCCAGGCCCATGACCGGCCAGGCGCGCTGCAGGGCGGTTAAGAACTCGGGCAGGCTTTCCGGCCGGTAATGGCCCCGCCCCATGCGCTTAAGCACAGTCGGGCTGCCCGATTGCAGGGAAATGTGCAGGTGCGGCGCAATGAGGCGGCTTTGACTTAAGATGCCCAGGGCGTCTTCGTTCAACTGGCCGGGCTCCAGGGAACTTAGGCGCCAGCGGGCGCGGCCCGCCCACTCCGGGGCCAGGCGTTCTTCCAGCCAGGCCAGCAGGGTCCAGAAGTTGCGAATTTTCGCGGTTTTTGGAAAATCGCGGCCGTATTGGCGCAGGTTTATGCCGCTGAGGATCAGTTCCTGAAAGCCGGCCTGGTGCAGGCGCTCCATTTCCGTTGCGATGTCTTCAGACGGGCGGCTGACCGAGCGGCCGCGCGTGAGCGGCACAATGCAGTAGGTGCAGCCGTGCGAGCAGCCGTCCTGAATTTTGACCACCGGCCGGGCGCGGTTGTAGTTGCTGATGCACAGGGGCGGGAAGGTCGGCGCGGCCAGCGCCGCGCCGGCCCACACGAACAGGACCAGGACCGCGAGGCGCGCTGCGCCCCACGGCCCCGT
>CBDTYX010000092.1:0-7567 GCA_965364745.1 uncultured Desulfovibrionaceae bacterium
TCGCTCGCGCCTTATTTTCGTCTTTACCGCCTGTCTGATGCTGGCAGTGGCGCTCATTTGCGGCATTGTTTTTGCTTATGTAAAAAACTCCGAGGAAAGCGCCTTCCACTCCCTGGCCGTGAGCCAACTCGAGCGAGTGGAAGAGCGCATCAAAACTTTTCTGGCGCCGGGCACAAAGAGCGTTCTTTATTTGGCCAACCTTGATCTTGTCAGGCAATCGCGCGGTCTGCTCAATAGCTACACGGAAACCACCGAACCCGCCACCTTATATTATCACGGCTATACCTCCCAGGGTAAGCTCATTTACGATGAGTTTGACAGAATAGCTCAGAGCAACGCCGACTTCGCTCTGATCTTCATGGCCAATGAAGACGGGCAGTTTCTACAGGCGCCGGAAGGGCTCAGCAAAGCTTCCGGCTATGATCCGCGCCGGACGCTATGGTATAAAGACGCCATGGCGGACAAGCTTAATCTGACTTTCACCTCGCCGTATATAACCCCGGAAGGCGCAAGGGCCTGCAGCATCCTGTCCAAAACCTACGATGAACATGGCCGCTTTCTGGGGGTGGTGGGCATTGAATATAACCTGCAAAATCTGCTGACCACCCTCGATAAGCGCAGAATACTCAACACCGGCTACTTGCTGGTCATGGACGCTTCAGGGCGGGTATTAATCAATAGAGGCAGCTCGGAAATGGTGTCCGGCAGGGCGGAAAGCTTCTCCACGCTGTGGATGAATATTAAGCCGCGCACAAACAACTCTTTCTTCGGAACCAATAAGGACGGCGTGGAAAAATATATTGTCACCCATACTTTAAGTGTTCTGGGATGGAAAGTTTGCGTGATTTTCGACAAAGAGGAGTTGCTGGCCTCCTCCTACCACATTTTGCGGATCATGCTGCTCACCAGCTTGGTGGTTATGGCCGGAATAGCCGTTGTCGGCTCGCTTTTGGCAAGATCCATCGTCAGACCCATTGAGCAATTGGTGGCCGCCTCCACAATCATCTCCAGCGGAGCGCATGAAAAATCGGCTGAAGTGCGCACTCGCCTGGAAACACTGCTCGCAGTTAAAGGAACAGGCGAAACCAAAGACCTGGCCGAAGCATTGAGCACAGTGATAAAAACCCTGGAGCAACGCGTGGAAGCCGCCACGCAGGCCAGTAAAGCCAAAGGCGACTTTTTGGCCAACATCAGTCACGAAATCCGCACGCCCATGAATGCGATTATGGGCTTCACCCATTTTTTGCTTAAAAGCGAGCTTACTCCCAAACAGCGGGATTATGCGGAAAAAGTTTATAACGCAACCAAGGCGCTGCTCGGCATTATCGCGGACATTCTTGATTTTTCCCGTCTGGAAAACGGCAGTCTGACCACTGAGCATGCCACATTTTCCCTTAATGACGTTTTGGACGAAATGCGGGCCACTTTCCAAGCGCGCAGCGAGGAAGCGCAAATTCCCCTGCTGATCAATCTTTCGCCTGAAGTGCCCTCCTCCCTCACTGGCGATGCCGACCGTCTGCAGCAGGCGCTGGCCAGTTTAGTGGATAATGCGTTCAAATTCACCGAAGCCGGCTCCATTACCGTAGACGTGGACCTGGCGAAAGACGAAGGCGTGAACGAAGCCAAGCCCTACCCCGGACAAATCAGATCCGCCCATGAAATCGCCCTGCGCTTTAGAGTGGCCGACACCGGCATAGGCATGAGCGAGGAGCAAATCACCACCGCTTTCAGCGCTTTTTCCCAGGTGGACGGCTCACCCACCCGCAAATACGGCGGCATCGGCCTGGGACTTGCCATCACCCGCAGCCTGGTGCACCTTATGGGCGGCGAAATTAACATCAACAGCGAACCAGGCCGCGGCACCATCGTGACATTCACCTGCAAATTCATGCGCGGCTTGGACAAAACAACCTCCACAAACGCCGCTGGGGAGCCGGCGGCCTCGGCGACGGACATTGCTTTTGAAACCGCGCCCGAAACCGGTCTGCTTAAAGCCGACGCGGCCGGCGGCGTTGAGGCCGTCAATGCCGATGATTATGCGGACCTTAAGGGATTTCGCGTGCTCCTGGTGGAGGACAACGACCTGAATGTCATGATTGCCGAAGAGTTTTTGCATGATGTGGGCATCGAAACCACCACGGCGGAAAACGGACTGGAAGCTATCAAATACATTGATGAAGCTTTTAAAGCCGGATACAGGCCGCCCTTTGATCTGGTGCTCATGGACCTGCAAATGCCGACGATGGACGGCTATGAAGCCGCCAAGCGCCTGCGCTATAATCCCGATTATGCAAACATGCCCATTATCGCCATGACCGCTCATGCCATGGAAGAAGAACGCCAGCGCTGCCTCGCCTGCGGCATGAACGAACACCTGACCAAGCCCATCGACGTAGTCGAACTATATGCGACTTTGCGGCGCTTTTTGGTGAAAAATAGATAATAAACCGGGGAAAACAGTCATGCTCATTACTCAGGCTTACTTCAGCCCCGGCGGCACAACCAGGGCCATAACCGAATACTTCACAAGCCGCCTCCTGCCCGGCGGGCGGATCAACAGCGTGGATCTTTTGCGCGCAAGGGGCGAAACTGACCTGAATTTAGGACCGGAAGACCTTCTGGTGATCAATCTGCCGGTTTTTGCCGGACGCTTGCCGCAAATCAACACGCCTGCAGCGGCCGGATTCAAGGGCGCGGACACCCCGGCGGTGGCCATGGTCACTTACGGCAATCGCGAATATGAAGATGCACTTTTGGAGTTATGCGATATTTTAAACGCCGGCGGGTTTAAAGTTATCGCCGCAGGAGCATTTGTCGCCAGGCATTCCATTTTTCCACAGCTGGCGGCCGGCCGCCCCGATGCCGCGGACAAACAAAAGATTGCGGGCTTCGCGGCGCTGTGCGCCGACAAACTGGCGAAAGGCGGCGAAGCCTTGCTCCTCAATATGCCGATAAAAGGCAACCGCCCCTACTGCGAAATCCAACCAAGTCCGCTGAAGCCGGCCGGAGATGAGGCCTGCACCTCCTGCGGACTGTGCGCCGCGCTGTGCCCCATGAGGGCCATTGATCCGGCTGCGCCCACTCAAACCATAGCCGAACGCTGCATTGCCTGCGCCGCCTGCATATATAACTGCCCGCAGGGTTCCCGCGCTTTCAGAGGAGAGGCCTTTGCGGAGCGGGCGGCCATGTTCACGGCCAAATTCAGCGCCAGGCAAGAGCCGGAAATTTTTATCTGACCCACAGCTCGCCCCCCAGCCCATCACCGCGCTTTGACGTGAAAAAGACTTGCGCCCTCAAGATCTAAGGGCTATTCTTGATGCATAATCTTATATACCCCTATTACCCTTAACAGGCTTTCGGTGTACCATGATCGACTTAAACGCCAACAGACCTGACCCGCGAAATATTTCCCAACCCGGCGGACAAGCCGGTAGAACGCCCCTGCCGCCGGAAGAAGAACTAAGCTTGCAGGAAAGAGAAGCCGATCAGGCCAAAATCGCGGAAATCGCGGCGGATATAGATTTCTCCGATCCCTCCCTGACCATTGCTTACGGCGCCAGAACCATGACCGATATCGCCAAATTCGCAGACGCCCTGCTCGTGCAGGTGCGGGCGCGGGATGCCGGACCGGTGGGACAGGTGCTTTCCTCACTGCTTGGGCGCATCAAGGACATGAACATTGCCGAAACCGCCGGCCGGGAACCGGGCTGGGCCGCGCGCCTGCCTGTGCTGGGGAGTCTGTTTGATCCCATGGCCAAAGCCCAGGCCCGCTTCAACACCCTGGCCGACGGCGTGGATAACGTGGTGGTCAATCTGCAGGAGGCCATGTCCCGCCTGCTGCGTGACATTGAAGTCATGGACCAGCTCTATGAGCTTAACCGGAATTTTCATCACGAACTGACCCTGGATATCGCAGCGGGCAAAAAACGACTGGAACAGGCCTATGCTGAAGATCTCCCCCGCATGCAGGATGAGGCGCGCCAAACCGAAGAAAGTGAACCGGACAGCATGGCCGCTCAAGGCGTACGCGATTTCGCCGATAAGCTGAACCGCTTTGAACGGCGCTTGTACGACCTGCAACTGGCCAGGGCCGTGACCTTGCAAACCGCTCCTCAAATTCGCCTCATTCAGGGCAATGACCAAACCCTGGCTGAAAAAATTCAAGCCGGCATCCTTACCGCCATCCCCATCTGGAAAGCTCAAATGGTGCTGGCGCTGTCCATCCACGGGCAAAAACAAGCCGTCCGACTGCAACAGGACGTGACCGACACCACCAATGAGCTCTTGCGGAAAAATGCGGAACTCTTGCACGACGCCACGTTAAGCACCGCACGTGAAGCCGAACGCGGCGTGGTGGATATTGAATCCTTGCGCGCGGTGCACGACAAGCTCCTTTCCGCTGTGGAGGAAACCCTGCGCATCGCCTCCGAAGCCCGCGACAAACGTCGGGAAGTGGAAAAGGAACTGCAACGCATGGAAGGCGATTTGCGCGACCGACTGACTGATCTGGCCCAGCGCAAGGATGCGCAAAACCTTGATCAAGTCGAAAATATCGCGCCCCCGCCCCCCGAAGGCGCAAACTCTATGCCCCCAAGGCCGGACGGCATGCGCAAGCCTGAACAGGCCGGCCAGAAAATTGAGCCTGAGCGTTTGGGCAGCCCGGAACTAAGCCGGGAACACCTGGACAGCCCGGAGTTAAGCCGCAAGCACCTTAACGGCTCGCAAATGGATACCCCGCGCCTGGAAGAACAGGGAAAACCGGATTCCGCCCCCATTGCCATGGGCCGGGGCGAAGCTGCGGAGCCTCCCTCCGGCCCGCCCATCGCCATGGGCCAAGGCGACGATCAGGGCCGCGACCGGGAGTGATGCGCGTTTATGCCTGGGCAGCCTGATTCCAAGCGCGGTCCGGATTCCACCGGGGCCTTTACGCAGCGCCACGGCAAGCGGCTCGCCATCCACGCCATAGGGCTTTTGGCGGCTTCGGGCGCTACCGTGTCCCTGTCGGCGGAGCTGGCCTCGCCCGCCCGCCAGGTTGCGTTGTTTCTGGGCGTCTATTCCGGAGTTTTAAACTTTTTCCCGCGTGACTTCACTAAGTCGCCCGCACACATTATCCCCATTCTGGCCGGTTTGGGACCGGCCATAGGCTTTATCGTTTCCGGCACGCCCTGGCAGCTCACCCCGCTATGGGCCGGGCTTACGGCCATGCTCTGCCGGCTCATGCACACTCATGGCCGACTGGCGGATGTGACCGCAGTTCTGCCCGTCACTCTGCTCGCCCTGATCGGGTTCGGCTTGGATCTCACCGCCATAAGCGGCGCGCCGCTCCCTTTATGGTTTGCCGTATTCGGCCTGGCCGCATGGCTGGGCGCCCGCTCCCTGCGCTCTCTGGACAAATACCTGCTCCTGGCTGAAAATCCCGTATTTAAAGACAAAGCCAAGCGCCGCCGCATCATGGATTATTCAAAGGCCGTCCATGATCTGGAAGCCAAAATCACGGAAACGCCCCTGGATATGCATCCTTACATCGGCGGCATCAGCGATTCCGCCCGCGCCATTATTGACCTTATGGTCATTGAACCGCGCAACTTCTCTGACGGCGATCTGTTTTTGACCCGCTACCTTAATGCGGCCTTGCGCCTGGTGGAAGAGCATAACGCCCTCGCCGCCGACTATGCCGGGCAGAATATTGCTGATTCGAACCACCCCCTGGCCCGCAGTCTGGATATTTTAAAACGTCTGGATAAAGCTTTTAAAGATCGGGTTATTGCCCTGCGTAGCAATAAAAAGCTTGATTTCAGCGCTGATCTGGCGGTACTGGATAAATTATTGAAAATGGACGGAAGCTGATTTTAAAAAGAGAGGAAAAGCATGTCTCGGTCCGGTATTCAACATATTCTAATCATCAACCCCACACCTCACGAATATAAGGCCACCTGCCGCCACCTGTCCGGCAAGAAATTTGACCGCATTAAGCCGGTGGTGCGTGAGTGCGGACCAGGCAAAATCAATGCCGCTTTTTCCCTGACCCTAGGCCTGCACGAACTCAAGCAACAAGGGGCCGCGCCTCGAGTAGTCATCGGCGCCGGCACCTCCGGCGCCCTGGACTACGGCCTTAAAACCGGAGACATCATTTTCTCAACCACCTCCGTCATTTCCGACTACCAGATGCTGACCGAACACGGCGTGCAAAACTCGGCCTACGGCCTGCTGAAGTTCATCGAACCCCAAAATTTCAAGCCCGCCGACATCGCCATAGTCTGCCAAGACCCGCTCATGGCCACGCTCGCCGCGCATATGGAAAACAAACACTGCAAGCTCGGCGCCATGCTCACCTCCGATACCTTTGTCACCGGCAAGGAAAACCGCCTGAAACTCGGCGAACGCTTTGACTGCCTTGCCTGCGATATGGAGTCCGGCGCTTTCGCCTACGTGGCCGAAGACAAGCTGGAAGTTCCCTGGTTCAACTTACGCATTGTGGCCGATACCCTCAACGAAGACTTTGATCACTACAAACTCATGGAAGTGGAAATGACCGAACTTCTGGGCGGCCGCCTTATGGTCGCCCTGCAAGCGTTGGATGAGATGCTGTAGAAGGGGGAGGGGCGTAGACCGCCGGAGGAGGGGAATCAAAAGGAGCTAAGCCCCTTTAGGTTCCCCTCCTCCGGGGCTCCTCCCCTCCTTAACTCTGATTGGGGGATGAAAAAACCTTACTCGACAAAAAGACGGAGCGAGCGGCAACTAAAAGCATCTCTCTCCGGAGCTCTCCATCAATTGTTTCCAGCCAAAAACAGCACAGTTAAAAGTTTTAGAAAAGGAAGACGGGGATTAGGGGGAAGAAGGAAAACCCATTTTTCAAAAAGGGTTTTCCTTCTTCCCCCTACGCGCCTGTGCTTCCCTGCGGCACTACGCGCAGGTAGAGATCGCCGCGCCAGGCTCCCAGCTTGCGGCCGAGGCCCTTGAGGCGAATGGGCGCGCCGGGCGAGTAATCGGGCGGGAGGGTGACCTCCACGCTTTGACTGTGCCCGAATACGCCGAGCCCCACCTGCAGGCGGAGACGCGCGCCGGGCACGATGCCGGCGGCGGGCATTTCCAGAATTTGATCCTGATCCAGTTGCCCGCGCAACCAGGCTTTGACGGCGCCGAAAATGCCGTGGGTAAGATCCACGGACATTTTGCGTTTGCCCCACTCCAGGCTGAGTTTCTTCTTCTTTTTGGGCTTGGGCATGCGCTGAGGCGCCGGATGCCTGCCCGGGCCGTGCTCTTTTTTCAGCTCGCTGTAAATATCTTCAAACACGCGGCGGGCAAAGGGGTCATTCAAAATTTCCCCCAAAACTTCTTCCTGACGGGCAGTGGCTCCGGCATTGTCGGTTTGACTGAAAATCTTGCCGCTGACGCGGTTGAAATCAATATCGCGGGCGCCGTTCCGGCTGGAGGCGGGCCCGTATTGATCGGCGCGGGGCCCGGCCTGGCCGAAAGAGCCGGCGGCAGTTCCCGGCCGTGGTTTTTCCGCCGACGGTCCGGAAGAGCCCATATAATTGCGGGCGCTGCTTGAAATCGTAGCCTGGTC
>CBDTYX010000093.1:0-7553 GCA_965364745.1 uncultured Desulfovibrionaceae bacterium
AATCATGCGCTCTTCGCCCACCAGGGCGTTGACCAGGGACGATTTGCCCACATTGGGCCGTCCCAGCATGGCCAGGCGCAAGCCGGTTTCCTCCTCGGCCTTGGCGGGGGAAGGGGCTTGGGCGTCTGCAGCGGGCAAAAGGCCGCACAGGGCTTCTTCCAGGGCGGCCAAACCAAAGCCGTGCTCGGCGGAGACGGTAACAAGATCCAGCCCCAGAGCGTGAAAATCCGCGCTGAAGGCGTCAGCCAGTTCCGGGCCGTCCACTTTGTTGACCACCAGGACAATGGGTTTGCCGCTGCGCCGCACATAAGCGGCCAGGTGTTCATCAAAGGGGGTTAAGCCTTCCCGGCCGTCAACCACCAGGGCAATGGCCACAGCTTCAGCCATGGCCGAGGCGGCTTGGGTCAGCACGGCTTCTTCAAAACCGCGCAACTCGTCCGGGCTTTCGCCCAAGTTGAGAGTGTCGGAGCGGGAGTGATCAAGGGTTACGCCGCCGGTGTCGATAATCATGAACTCCCGGTCCGCCCGGCGCACAGTTCCGTCCATGCGGTCGCGGGTCACGCCCGGCCGGTCGTGGGTAATGGCCCGATTGCTGCGGATGAGGCGGTTGAACAGGGTGGATTTGCCCACATTGGGGCGTCCGATAAGGGCAATTTTGTGCATGGATGGCGGGCACCTTTTTATGTTGGCCTGCGCTTAAGCTCCAAGCGTCTTAAGCGCGGGCCGCAGTCAGCTATAAAACCCTAGTTTGGCGCAGAATGCAAGCCTTTGTAAAAGCGTCTTTCAAGCGTTTACGGGTATGGCCTTAAGTATTCGGGCGGCAACGGCAAAGTCGCCTTGCCAGGAGGGCGGCGCGGTAAAGATTTGCCTGTCGGGCAGCACGAGGCGCCAGGCATGCAGATAGATGCCCGGCGTGCCCGGCGGCGCGGCCCGGGCCCCGTATTTGATGTCTCCGGCAATGGGGTGGCCGCGCGAGGAAAGCTGCACACGAATTTGGTGCGTGCGGCCGGTGAACAGGCGCACCAGAAGCAGGGTATGCCCTGCCCGACCGAGCACGGGGCGCGCTTCGCACAGGGCTTCTTTGCCCGCGCCGGTCCTTACTTTTTCCCGCCCGGCCGGTCCTTGCTTTTCCAGCAGGTCGCGCAAGGTAAGGGTGGCGGTTTTGGCCCAGACTCCTTCTACCCAGGTCAGATAATCTTTGAGGGCGGTGTGGTCGCGAAAGGCGCTCTGGGCGGCGCGCAGGGCGCGGTAAGTTTTGGCCGCGAGAATGAGCCCCGAAGTGTCTTTATCCAGGCGGTGGGCCAAAGTGGGGGTAAACGGGGCGTCAGGATAGGCGGCGGCCAGGCGGGAGCTTAAGGCGTCTGGCTGTTTGCTGCCGGGTTGCGCCGGCAGACCGGCCGGTTTGTTGAGCAGCAGATACTCCGCGGTTTCCGCCGCAATGTCCAGAGCGGCGGGGCCGGCTTTTTCAGGGGAACGCGGCGCAAGAAGAGGCTGAAGAGGTGTCTCATCTTTGGCCGTGCGCAGGGGGGGCACGCGCACTTCATCGTTTTCTTCCAGGCGGGCAAAGGGTTTGCTTCGTTTGCCGTTAATGCGCACCTCGCCATTCCGGATGATGCGGTGCAGCAGGCTTTCGGGCAAATTTTGACCCAGCCGGCGTTTCAGATAGCTGAGCAGTTTCTGGCCGGCTTCGGCTTCGGATACGGTAAAGTGACGGATGGCGAGATCAGGCAGGTCACACATGGCTGACCCGTGAAAAAACCGGGGCAGGATAGGCCCTGCCCCGGTTATGGTTTAGTTGTCCAACTGGGAGTTATACGGCTGGGTATGCGGATCGGTTTTGGCCAGATCCAGGGGGTAAGCCTGGACTACAGTCTTGCGGGCCGCTACCCCCAAAGTGCCGGGGTGGGTGTTGATGCAGACCACCAGGTCGAGCACGCCGTTGTTGTCAAAGTCAGATAGGCTCAAACCCATGACCGAGCCTTTGATGCGTCTGGTTTTCCAGGCCAGGCTCATGCCCAGGCCGTCCCAGTACATGGCGTGGATTTCGCCCTGCGGGTAGAAGCGGTAGTTGGGGAAAAACTGGGCCGCCGTGGAAATAGGCCGGTTGACAATGAGCTCGTAGCGCCCGTCGCCGTCCAGGTCAGAGGGAATCATGGGCAGAGGAATATAATAGGTGTCCGGGATGAAATTGCGGTCTTTGCCCAGGCCCTTGATATCCTTGGTCATGGGGAAGCCCACGGCCGAACCGGAATATTTTTCTTCGGTTTCGGCCAGACGCGAGCCGGACATATTATACACGCGCAGGCGCTCTTCCGGGCTAAGCACCACCAGATGGTCTTCATCCTTGTTTCCGCCGGGCAAATAGGCGAAGGAGAACACGGTGGCGTCCTTGGGCAGGTCCAGCGGGCTGCCGGTCATCATGCTGCCGTCGGAATTGAGGATCATTTCGTACACGCCGGGCTTGAATTTGTTGGAAGACGGCTCCGCGGCCTGGCCGACAATCATGGGACGCATGCTGCCCGGTTCTTTCACGGCGCTCAAGTAATAGCGGATATCTTTGGCTTCAATGCGGATTTGGCCGTTGCTGTAAGTGGCGACCATGGAAGAGGGGCCGCCGCGGTCATCCTGGCCGGCAATGACCAGCTTGGGCAGGCCGCTGTCAATTTTGGCCACGCTGACCGCCAGGCAGTTGACCATGAAGGAGAAGTCCTGTTCGGCCAATTGCTGCAGCTTGCCGTCTTTAAAAATATAGACGTGGATGCGGTGGTCTTCCAGAATCACGATTTCATTCTTGCCGTCGAGGTCAACGTCGGCCACGGCAAAGCCAACGCTGGGGAAGGGCAGGGCCTGGGCGCGAATGTAGGCGTCGCTGCCCGTGTAGCCTTCGTAGCGGAATTCCGGGTTCATATATACGTTGGCCGCGTCCACTTCATTGGACATCATGTCCGGGTTGAGCGGTTTGACCACCCGGCCGCCGGAAGATTCGCCGCCAAGCTGCTGGGGTTGGGCCGCGCCGGCGGCCGGGCGCAGAAACACTTCCGCGCTGATGGCGTCGGCCAGGCGCTGCAGGCCGGCGAGCATGTCTTCGGCCGGGGCCTGGGCCGCCTTGCTCCAGATCTTGCCGGTCTGGTCAATGACATAGACGTTGATGGTGGAGGATTTGCCGATGACATTGGCATCGCCCCAAACCAGATAATTTACGCCCAAGCTGGAACGCAACGCGGCCGCGGCGTCGGACGAGGCCGGCGGGGTCGCTTTAACGGCCGCATCCTGTTTGGCGGCGTGGAAGTGATCCTGCCAATGCAGGCGGGAAGACAGCATTTGAGGAATGGCCTTTTGCAGGTGCTCGTACTCAGCGGGGGCATTGATCTGGAACGGCGCCACCGCGTAAGTTTGCGGCGCGGCAAAAGCCTGGCCGGCCAGCGCCAGGATCAAGAGCAGCGGCGCGCAAAGGCGGATAAAAAGTTTCATGTGCACTCCTTGACAGCCCGTTTGGGGTGTTGCGTTGCCTGGTTTTAAGGGGCGGGGAATACAGTTCGCGGCCGCCCGAATTTCACCCGTTTCTATAATATGTCTTGGGCAAGGACGCAACCATATCTTGCCGCGTTCGGCCTTAAGCTCGCGGCTGACAACAGAGAAATTATTTTTTATACAAAGGCGAACAAGGTGAGGTATGTTGCAAACAGGTAAAAAAACCGCCGCACGTTTTTTTCGCATGGTCTGCGCCCCGGACGAAACAGAGCGCGTGGCCGCGTTGCTGCACGCCGAGGGTTTCAACTTCGCGCCGGAAGGCATTTCACCTTTCGCCTTTCGGCTGCTTGCCGAGCCCAGGCCCTTGGGCTCGAGTCTGGCCGCATTTTTCGGGCTCATCTACATTCAGGATCGTTCATCCATGTTGCCGCCGCTGGCTCTTAAGCCTCCTTCCGGGGCAACGGTCCTGGATATGTGCGCCAGCCCGGGCAGTAAAACCGGACTGCTGGCCCAACTGGTGGGCTCCGCCGGTTTGGTGCTCGGCAACGAACCCAACCCCGTGCGCCTGGGCACCTTGCGCCGCAATCTGGAAATCGCCAACCTTCCGCAAACCGTGACCAGCAAGTCAGCCGGCGAAGAGCTTAAGCTCGCGCCGGGTCGTTGGCCGTATATTTTGCTCGACCCGCCCTGCAGCGGCTGGGGCACGGCGGAGCGCCACCCCAAGGTTATGAAGCTGTGGAAGGGCGATAAAATCAAACCGTTGGTCAATATCCAGCGGGATTTGCTGCGCCGGGCCGCGCAGCTTTTGCAGCCCGGCGGGCGGCTGGCGTATTCCACCTGCACCACCAACAGCGCTGAAAATGAGGACCAGGTCGCTTGGGCTTGTGAGACTTTGGGTTTGCGGGCTGAGGCGTTTGCCGACCCAAGCGGCGCGGGCGGGCGGGAAGCGCTGGTGTCCAACCTGCAGATTGCCGGCGGCGAGGGTGAAGGCCAGGGTTTTTTTGTGGCCATGTTCGGCAAGGATGAGGAGGCCAGTGAGGCGCCCTTGCCCGCGTCGGGCGAACATGAACAGCAAGAAGCCTGGTGGGCGGGATATCGGGAACGGTTGATTTCCCGTGAGTTGCTCAGCGGCGCTTGCCTTGATGCCGACCTTCTGCCGCCGGGCGAGGCGGCTGTATTTGGGGACAGCCTGATTTTTATGTCGGCCGGCGCAGCCGGGCTTTTGCCTGCCGGGGTGAGCTGGCGCGGCTTTCCTTTAGGCAAATTCAGCGGCGGCGCGGCCCGGCTTTCGCCGCGGCTGCGCGTGCTTATGCGCGGGGCCAGAGATTGCCCGGCCCTTGATGTGGAGGAGCCTGAAATCATACGCCGTTTACTTAGCGGCAACAGCCTGGACCTGAAAGTGCCCGGCCGGGAAGCGGGGTTGTATTTTCAAGGGTTGCCCCTGGGCGTCTTGCGGGTGCGAAGCAACCGAGCCGTGTGGAGTGAAGGTTAGGGGCTCGAGTCACCTCCTGAGGAGGGGGCCTCTTCCTCTTCTGGCCCCTTATTGTAATAAATGAAGGGTGAGGAGCGTTTTTTAGGCGATAAGCAATAAGGGCCCAGGGGCGGCCCCCGGCGCGGAGCCCTCCGGTCTCCGGAGGCGTTTCTTAATTATAATCCAAAAAATCTGCGGGTGTTGTCGCCGCAACTCAGCCACAGCTCGGTCGGGTTCTGGCCGCGCAAAGCGGCTACGGCCTGGGCCGTGAATGCGGTAAAAGCCGGTTCATTGCGGCGGCCGCGCCAGGGTTCGGGCGCAAGGTAGGGGCAGTCGGTTTCCAGGTGCAGGCGATTGTCCGGAATGATTTTGACCGCTTCCTGCAGGGCGATGTTAGCCGGAAAGGTTACCGGCCCCGGAATGGAGATGTGCCAGCCCTGGCCGAGGATGGTTTCCGCAAGGCCGGCGTCCTGGCCGAAGCAGTGCCAGAGCAGGGGCCGGCCGGAAAAACCTTCGTCCAGCAGGATGGCCAGGGTATCATCCGTGGCTTCGCGGCAGTGAATAACCGCGGGCAGGTCAAGTTCGCGGGCCAGTTTAAGTTGGGCCCGGAAAACGCGGGCTTGCAGGTCGCGAGGTTGGTTATCCCAATAATAGTCAAGGCCGATTTCGCCCACGGCTCTAAGGCGCGGGTTGGCTTTGAAAATTTGGCGCAGGCGCTCTTCGGTCGCGCCTGACCACAAGTCGGCGCTGATGGGGTGAATGCCCAGAATAAAAAACAGCTCCGGGTAAACGGTAAGGCGCGCGCCTGCCTCGTCCCATTCTTCCAGGGAAGTGAAGACATTGCCGATGAGGCTTATGCCCGAGGCGCGGGCGCGGGCTATGACCGCGTCAAGATCTTCGGCAAAGCGTTTGTCGTCGAGGTGGGCGTGGCTGTCCGCCCCGCCGGGGGGAAGATTCAGGCTTTCCGGGGGCACAGGCGGCGCGCTGTTTTTTTTCTTCTTGCTCATGGCGGGATTTATAGCACGCCGGCTAAATGGGCACAATCTCGCCGGGGTGGGGCGTAACCAGGGCCTCAGGCGCGAGCCCCTGCTTTTCGGCCGCGGCCCGCAGGCGGGAAATGGGTTCGCCCATGGGCTCTGAAGACAGGCGGTATGTGCCCCAGTGCATGGGCAAAAAGCGTTGGCCGCCGAGCTCGGTAAAGGCGGCCAGGGCTTCCTCCGGGCCCATATGGCTGCGCTGCATGAGCCAGGACGGGTCATAAGCGCCGATGGGCAGCAAACACCAGTCCATGGGGCCGCAGGCCTTGCGGATGAGCCGAAAATGGTCGCCCGGCCCGGTGTCTCCGCCAAAGTAAATGGATTTTCCCGCAAAGCGGATGAAATAGCTGCCCCAGAGCATGGTGTTCTGATCGCGTAAAGTGCGGCGGTGCCAATGCCGGGCGGGCAGAAAGACGATTTCCAGGTCGTTTTTATCCGCCTCGGGCAGATTGTAGCGTTGAAACCAGCCTGCTTCCTGCACAGTCAGGCCGGGCCTGATTTTGCGCATGATGCGGCCCATCTCCAGCGGCAAAAGGGCTGTGGACGCGCGATCAAGTCTCAGTTCCCGCAAGCTGGGCGCATTCAAGTGGTCCAGATGCCCATGCGAAATGAGCAGATAATCGATGTGCCCCAGCTTATAGGCTATGGGCGGCGGGGGCGCGTATTCCTGAACCATGGGCAGAGG
The DNA here is from genome assembly GCA_965364745.1 of uncultured Desulfovibrionaceae bacterium. Lineage (GTDB taxonomy): Bacteria > Desulfobacterota > Desulfovibrionia > Desulfovibrionales > Desulfovibrionaceae > JAVBRZ01. Next base: position 6,665 of record CBDTYX010000093.1, read on the forward strand.
CGCGAAGCAAGGGTCAATGAGAATGCGGCGGCCGCCCAGGTACAGCAAAAAACCGGCATGCCCCAGCCAGATGAGGCAGTCGCGATCAAGAGGCAGGGGCGTATCGACGTTTTGGAGGTTTAACGGGCAGCGGGCGTCGCGGCGGGCGGCCCGACGGCGGGCCAGCATGTTTATTTGCCAGTGCAGGGCTCGGCCTATGGAAATGGGGTGGTTATAGTGCGAGTCGAGATCCCCGGTAAAGCGGCCGCCGTGTTTGCGGCCCGGCGGGGGAGGCAGGTAGGGCACGCCCGGAAAGCCGGGCAGGATGGTTTCCAGGGCGGGGTTGTTTTTGTAAATCATGGCCTTTAAGCGCTCCAGGCCTGCCGCAGCCCGGCTATAGCTTTACGCTGGTTGTCGGCGGAATAAAAAGCGGCGGCGGCCAGGCCGTGTTTGCGGATGGCGGCATGGGTTTCGGGATCGTTAATAATGATTCGGGCTGCGGCTTCCAAGGCCAGAGCCAGGCCCAGGGCATCGTTGTCCGCGGCTACAAAGGCGTTGCCGGAGTGTGCGGTTGCGTCGCCGCTCGTTTCCCAGGGCAGATTCGGCAGGGGGCAGAGGGGCAGATAGCCGCCGGGCAAAGCCTGGCGCATATAATCCCAGGCCCCCAAACCGGCGAAACCGGCTGTGAGACAGCCGCAGGCCATGGCTTCCAGGGGCGGCAGGGCCAGGCCTTCCGGAAAGCCGGTGGCCATGAATAAATGACAGGAGCGCAAGGTCTCGGCCACTTCCGCCGGGGTTTTATTCTGAATTTCCACCCAGGTGACGGGCACGGGCAGGGATCGGCGCGCGGCCAGGATGTGTTGAATTGCAGGGCGGCGGCCTTGTTTTTGCGCGGCATCCAGGCGATGCG
>CBDTYX010000094.1:0-7445 GCA_965364745.1 uncultured Desulfovibrionaceae bacterium
AAAGGGGCTTAGCCCCTTCGCGGGAGGGAGTCCGGAGGGAGGGCCGCGCCCTTCCTCCGGCCGCCGGAGGCATATGACAAAATGACCAACCTCTCGCAAACACGCGGCCGGACCACGGTGCTGGTCATAGGTTCAGGCATTGCCGGCGGCATTGCCGCGCTGATGCTGGCGGAAAGCGGTGTGGACGTGACTCTGGTCAACAGCGGCCCGGCCTTGGACAACGGCAATTCCGCGCTGGCCCAGGGCGGCATTGTCTACCGCTCGGAAGGCGATTCGCCCGGGGTTCTGGCCAAAGATATTCTGGAAGCCGGCGCGGACTACAATTACGCGCAGGCCGTGCGCCACATTTGCGCGCAGGGCCCGGCCGCAGTGCAGGACATTCTCATCAACCGCCTGCGTATTCCTTTTAACCGCTCAGCCGCCCACACCAGCCAGGAATGGGACCTGACCCTGGAGGGCGGGCACTCTTCGCACCGCATCCTGCATTGCGCCGACTATACCGGCCGGGCGATCATGACCAGCCTGTTGGCGGCCATAGACAAATCGCCCAACATCAATCTGCTGCACGGCCGCACGGCTGTGGATTTGATTACTTCGCACCACCACTCCCAAAGTATGGAGTTTCGCTATACTTTGCCCAACCGTTGCGCCGGGGCCTATGTATTCAATGAAACCCTCGCCAAGGTGGAAACCCTCCTGGCCGACTTTACGGTGCTGGCCACCGGCGGCATCGGCCAGGTTTATCTGCATACCACCAACGCGCCCAACGCCGTGGGCTCAGGCCTGACCATGGCCCACCGCGCCGGGGTGCGCATTGAAAATGCGGAATTTGTCCAGTTTCACCCCACGGCTTTTTATCAGCGCCATGCCCCGCGCTTTTTGATCACCGAAGCCATGCGCGGCGAAGGAGCGCGGCTCGTCAACAGCCGAGGCGAAGCGTTTATGGTCAAATATGACCGCCGAGGCGACCTTGCCCCGCGCGATATCGTGGCCCGCTCCATTGTGGAGGAAATGCTGCGCCTGGACGATGAGTGCGTTTACCTGGACGCCGCGCCTTACGTGCGCCACCCCCTTGATCAGCGTTTCCCCACCATTTACGCCCATTGCCTGGAAGCCGGCCTGAACATCGTGGAAAGCCCCATTCCGGTGGTGCCGGCGGCGCACTATTTTTGCGGCGGCATTCTAACCGATCTCGCCGGCCGCACCTCGCTGTCCGCTCTGTATGCCGTGGGCGAGTGCGCCTGCACCGGCGTACACGGCGCCAACCGCCTGGCCTCGGTTTCTCTGCTTGAGGCCGTGCTCTGGGGCAGCTCCTGCGCCCGCGACATTGTCCGCCGCCTGAAAAGCAAACGCAGCCTGGCGCCGAAAAAACTGCACACCGCCATCCCGGACTGGGAAAGCCCGGGAGAAGACCACAACGACGACCCCACCCTCATTTCCCAAGACTGGAGCGCAATTCGCAATACCATGTGGAACTACGTGGGCATCACCCGCAGCACGGCGCGCCTGCAGCGCGCTTTTGAAGAATTACGCCAACTCTCCCGCCGCATCACCGATTTTTACAGCAGCACTCCCCTGTCCCGCCCTCTCATCCAGCTCATGCACGGCTGCCACGCAGCATTCATCATCACCGAAGCCGCCCGTCGCAATAAAAGCAGCGTGGGTTGCCACTACCGGGTGGATTAAAACAAATGCCGGAAAAGGGGAATAGAAACGGACCAGGCCTCTTAAGGCTCCCTTCTTCCGGCCCCGCCCTCCTGACCTCTGATCCGGATGCAATTAAAACGGGCCGCGGACATTTCGCAAAGTATGATGCTTATTCATACTGGAGTTAATTATGATTACCAAAGACTCTCAGAAGCTGAAGCTTAAAGTTATGGACTTTCTGCGTCAGGGCATCAGAGAACAAGTATTCAAACCCGGCGAACATATCAAGGAACTATATGTGACCCAGATTTTAGGCGTTTCCAGAGCTCCGGTGCGCGAGGCTTTTCTGGAGCTCGCAGCTGAGGGCCTGCTGCGCCTCGCCCCCAACCGCGGAGCCTATGTTATAGAGCTTACAGCGCAGGAAATCATGGACCGTATTCTTCTATGCGGCGCGCTGGAAAGCTTTGCTCTGCGCTCCACCCTGCACCTGTTTAATCCGCCGGACTTCAGGCGCCTGGAAGACAGCATGGACCGCATGATACACATTGCTGAGAACGGCGGAGATATTTCGCAACTTCTGGAGGAGGAACTTTTTTTCCACCGCGCCTGCGTGGTCAAAGTCAAAGACGCCTTCCTGCTGGAATTTATTAAAAAATGCAGCCGCATGCTGGAACAGCTTCTGGCTGAAGACTGGAAAACCGTATATGCGCCGGAAGATTTTCTGCACCGCCATAAACCCCTTTATACCGCCATAACCCAGGGCGATTCGGATTTGGTGGAAAAATGCGTACGCGAACATTACTTTGAAACCGCTTCGCGCATGGCTTGCTTCGGCGTCGATGTACGCAAACGAAACGGAATCGTATAATTTTCCAGAAAAATTTTTTTTAATGTCTACAATTTCTCAATTTATTGCCGTGCACGACTAATTTCTCTTAAGATACCTGCTGCGCGTGTTTGGAGACTACTACCACAACGCGTTATCGCAATATTTTTTGACTAAGAGGAATCAATCATGCCCAAAATCGCATTTACAGGCGGTCGCCTCCTTGACGGCACCGGCGCTTTGCCTGTTGACAACGCTCTCCTTCTGGTGGAGGACAAAAAAATAGCTTACGCCGGCCCCGCGCAATCCGTGGGCGGCGACTATCAAAAAATCGACATCAGCGGTAAAACCATTATGCCCGGCATTGTGGATACCCACCTGCATTTTTCCGGCAACCTCACCGACAACGACAGCGATTGGGTGCTGGAAAACGTCATCCAAAAAACCGTGGTGGCCGTGCAGCAGGCTCGCGAATGCCTGGATTCGGGCCTGACCACCGTAGGCGAAATCTCCCGCTCCGGCATCCACATCCGCAATATGATCGAAGCCGGAGTGATGGCCGGGCCGCGCGTCATCGCCACAGGCCTGGGCTTTTGCCGCACGGCCGGGCACGGCGACTCGCACCGCCTGCCCGGTTGGTACAATGACGAATCCCACCCTTGGGCCGAACGCGTGGACAGCCCCTGGGATCTGCGTAAAGCCGTGCGCCGCCGCTTGCGTGAAGGGCCTGATGCGGTCAAAATATGGGCCACGGGCGGCGGCATCTGGAAAATGGACCGCAAACTGGACCCGCATTACACCATGGACGAAATTGAGGCTGTGGTCGATGAATGCAAGATGGTGGATCTGCCGGTCTGGGCCCACGCCGAAGGCTACGAAGGCGCTCTTGCTTGCGCCAAAGCCGGGGTGCACCTTATTATTCACGGCCAGACCCTCAATGACGAGTGCCTGGACATCATGGCCGGCAAAGGCATTTATTTTTGCCCGACCATCCAGTTTTTGCAGGAATGGTTCAAGTCTTATTCACCGCCGTATGACCCGGCCGTGCATGACCAATATCTTGGCGAAACCGTGGCTGAAAAGGAATTGCAGCGCATTTACGCCAATTTGCGCAAAGCTGACGCCAAGGGCATCGGCCTGACTATCGGCTCGGACTCGTTTTGCTCCAGCTTAACCCCTTACGGCACGACAGCCGTCAATGAAATATACGCCTTTGTAGAGCGCGCTGGTCTCACGCCCATGACCGCGCTCATGGCCGCCACCAAAATCGGCGCGGATATGCTTAAAGTGGGCGCGGAAAAAGAGCTTTGCCTGACCGGGAACGGGCGGCCGGAATTATATAGCGGCCGATATATAATCCCGGAGTGCTCTAAAATGCGCTCGGAGTTCACTCTATTTCTTCACTTGCGGCGGCGCGGCGCGTTAAGCGTTGCGCCGCACATTTATGCTTGCATGTTTGACGCATTGAGGATAGGTAATGCCTCTTGGAATACAAACGGCGCATTGCGCCCGGTTATTAATAAATATTTGCCTGCGCTGTTTTGCGCGGCATTCTGATCTTTAGGAGGTCACATGTTTTTTATAGAAACAGCATATGCAATGGGCCAGGCCGGCCAGGCCGGCAGCGGCGACGGTATGGGCGGCATGGCTTCGCTCCTGCCCATTGTCATGATTTTCGCCATTATTTATTTTTTGATGATCCGCCCCCAGCAAAAGCGTGACCAGCAACACAAGGCCATGCTCAAAGCCCTTAAACCCGGCGACCGGGTTATGACCGCCGGCGGCATTTACGGCACCCTGCTGGAAGTTAACGATGACACCGTGCTCATGGATTTGGGCAACAAAGTGGTGATCACCGTGGCCCGTCAGTCTGTGGGCACTTTGATGCCCAAAGGCAAAGTGTCCAAAGAAGAACGCCGCCCCCGCCGCGAGCGCAAAGGCGCAGCCCCGGCCGCTTCCGAGGCTGAACAGGCCTCCGCAGAGCCCAAGGAAGAATTTGAAGGCAAAAGCTTTGATGCCGGTTTTGACGGCGATACGGAGCAGAAAGCCGAAGAGCCCAAAGACAACGCCGCGGATAATGACGCCGCCCGCGAAGATCAAGAGCGTAAATAATCATCCGGGTTTACGGCCCGCAAGCGCATGCCGGCCGTAAACACTTTATATCGCGCCTCCATGATTTTGAGTTTTTCACCTTTTGTCGCCTGCGTGTAGGAGTGGCTGCTTTATGCGTTTACGTTGGAGAATTATCATCACCCTTTTGGTGACCGTGTTCGCCGTGGTTTATACCCTGCCAAGCATACCCCAGGTGCGGCAGTCGCCCCTGGGGCAATTTCTACCCAAAGAACAGGTCAGCCTCGGCCTTGACCTTATGGGCGGCATTTACCTGACCTTGGGTGTGGGGGTGGATGAAGCCGTTGACAACCATCTGATGCAAACCATCCAAACCCTGCGCAGCCGGGCCGAGGATCAGGGCATTTACCTCTCCCCGCCCAAAAGAGTTACGCCCAACCATGTGGAATTCGTGCTCACCGAAGGCGCCCGCAAAAATGATGTGGACATGCTCCTCAACGACATCTCCGCTTTCGTGACCGCATCTTCAGTGCCCATGGGCGAAAACAACGAACGGTTGCGCTACACCGTAAGTTATAACCCCGCGACCGTGAAAAAAGTCGGCGAAGAAACCCTCGACCAGGTTAAGCTGACCATTCAAAACCGTATTGACCAGTTCGGCGTGGCCGAGCCGGAAATTCGGGTGCAGCCCCAGGACAACCGCATCCAGGTGCAACTGCCCGGCATGAGCGACCCGGCCCGCGCCCTTGAAATCATCTCGCAAACCGCCCACCTCGAGTTTCGCATCGTGCGCCAGGACGGCAATGAAGCCGACGGCATCTGGCTGCCCGACGTCAGCCGCCCCGCCACCTCCGGCGCCCGCGTGCTGGTGGACCGCAATGTGGCCCTTACCGGCGAATATATTAAGGACGCCCGCGTCTCTTACGGGCAAAACAACGACCCCCTGGTGGCTCTGACTTTCACCCCGCAGGGCGGCGCCATTCTTTTGCGCGTGACCTCTGAAAACCTGAACCGTCAACTGGCCATTGTTCTGGACGGCAAAGTCTACTCCGCGCCGGTGATCAGAGAGGCCGTGGGCGCGGACAACCGCTGCACCATTACCGGCCGCTTCACCCCGGAAGAAGCCGCGGACCTCGCTCTGGTCCTGCGTTCCGGCTCCCTGCCCGCCAAGGTCAATGTGCTGGAAGAACGCAGCGTGGGCCCCTCCCTGGGCAATGAGTCCATTCATAAGGGCATCCTCTCCTGCCTGGTGGGCGGCGCCCTGGTGGTCCTATTCATGTTTGTCTACTACGGCTTCTCCGGCCTCATCGCCGACTCGGTGCTAATCCTCAACGTCCTGCTGATCACCGCCGGCCTGGCCTGCTTTGGGGCCACACTAACCCTGCCGGGCATCGCGGGCATCATCCTGACCATCGGCATGGCTGTGGACGCCAACGTGCTCATCAACGAGCGCATCCGCGAAGAATTGCGACGGGGCCTCACTGTGCGCGCGGCCATTGAAGAAGGCTACCGCCGGGCCACGCTGACGATCATCGACTCCCATGTGACCACCATCATGGCCTCCATAGTTCTGTACCAGTTCGGCACAGGCCCGGTGCGCGGCTTTGCCGTGACCCTGGGTCTCGGCATCCTGGCCTCCTTGTTCACGGCTGTGTTCGTGTCCCACATCCTGTTTGACATCTGGACCAGCATCAAGCAGCGCCACTCTTTAAGCGTGTAACGGAGCCCGTCTATGTCTCTTACCTTCATTAAAACAGAACCCAAGATAGATTTCATCGGCATGCGTAAAATCTTTTACGCATTGTCCGTCATCGTTATCCTGGCCGGGGTGGCCTCGCTGGTCATCAAAGGCGGCCCCACCTACGGCATTGACTTTGCCGGCGGCGCCGTGGTCCAGGTCAAGTTCGACAAGCCCGTGTCCGACGAGCAAACCAAAACCGCCCTGGCCGACGTCAACCTGCCCGGCCTGACCATTCAGCAGATCGGCGCGGACGCGGACAATGAATATCTCATCCGCATTTCAGAAACCCAAAACACCGAATCCCTGCGCGAGGATTTAAGCAAGGCCCTGGCTGAAAATCTGCCCCAAGCCAAGGCCCAAATCCAACGTATGGAGGTGGTCGGCCCCAAAGTGGGCGCGGACCTGCGCTCCCAGGCCATTGAAGCTTTGTTCTACGCCTCGCTCCTCATCGCCATCTACATTTCCGGGCGTTTTGAGCACCGCTGGGTGGTGGCCGGGATCATGGCCGTTATTCTGGCCGGCGGGCTCTATCTGCTGGGCCAGATGGGCGTGCCGCGCGGTTGGCTTGTGCTTGCGGCCACGGCCATTACCTGCATCGTGTGCATAAAGCTGAAGCTGGTTTACGCCTTGGGGGCCGTGGTCGGGCTCATCCACGACATCGCCATTACCGTGGGCGTGCTCTCGCTCCTCGACATTGAAATCGACCTGATCATCATTGCCGCCATTTTGACCATCATCGGCTACTCGCTCAACGACACCATCATCGTCTTTGACCGTATCCGCGAAAATCTGCGGGCCAAAAAATACCCCACCTTCGCGGAAACCATCAACCGCAGCATCAACCAAACCCTGAGCCGCACCATCCTGACCTCGGGCACCACCGCCATTGTGGTTGTGGCCCTGTTCTTCCTGGGCGGCAGCATCATCCATAACTTCGCCCTCACCCTGCTGGTGGGCATTGTGGTCGGCACCTATTCCTCCATCTTCGTGTCCAGCCCCATCCTGCTCGTCTTCGGCGAACCCGAAGAACCCAAGAAAAAAGAAACCGCCGTCATCGTACGCGACGAAAACGGCGCGGTGGTTTAACCAAATAACGCGTTTACGGAGAGGGGGAACCAAGAGGGCGGCAACACTTTTGGTTCCCCCTCTCCGAACCTCTCC
>CBDTYX010000095.1:0-7408 GCA_965364745.1 uncultured Desulfovibrionaceae bacterium
GGCTAAAAAATCTTCCGCGCTGATTTGCGCACCCTGAATATTCAAAGCGGGCAGCTCTTCCGCAGGCAAAGCATAAAAATCGGCAAGGACAATTTGCCCGCCATCAGTGAAAGTAAAGATTAGGTTGTCGCCATCGCGCGACAATTGAGCTTCGGAACCCGGGTCAAAGCCGAGTTCCAAATCCATATTGGGGGTAATCGGAATAGTGGCAATTTGGCCTTGGGGGTTGTTGAGTAGTGCCATGGCTTAACTCCTTTACGAGTTGGTCGAAGTCTGAACACATAAAAGAGGATGGCACGCCGTTTGGCGTGTTTTCCAGCTTTTCCGCCGCCGATTTTGTGCACTTGCATACGACTCAAGACCGCTGTAATACTAATTTATTGCCATGCACCATAGATATCTGCTCTATTTATACGCTAAAAATTTTTGAATAATAAGTCAAGAATTAAGCGTTAAGATGCATAAATTCTTGCCATAAAAGCATCATTTGTAGCCTTGGGCGGTCTGGGAAAAACAGGGGGCATCTGGAATTGTCAATAGGGACGTAGCAATGCGCGGCAGAAGTGGGGGAATTCTTTTGAAAAATATCCATATTTCACTGGCAAGCTTAACTCTTGAGGGCTGAATCTTTAATTCCTCCTTTTTTAAAGCAAAATCAGCTATTTTTTTTCTCGGGCCTGCAAATTGTAAAGATTGCAGAGGCTCGGCATTCGCACCCGATCCAGGCCGGCTATAAACGCCATAGGGAGCGGTCTTTTAGCTCCCGCCCCCTATGGCGGAAGGGCAAGTCGTGCGTTTTAAGAGTTCAAAATAACATGCTGTTTGATGAGTTCATTCATGTCCATGTCGTTATCTACGCCGCTGTGGGTGGCATATACGTTTTCAAGCACAATAACCTGTGTGGCCGCGCCGTTGGGGTTGCCGTCGGCATAGATGTGCAGTTCGGCATTGTCGCCCACCCGGCTGATGGCAAGATAATTGTCCAGGGTATCTTCCGTGGCGCCGCTGAGCAGGTCGCGCAGGTCGATCTGGTCATCGCCCTTGCCTGCCAGGTTGTTCATGGAGAAGTCTTTGATGGTGTCCACCAGCGGGGTCCCTGAAGGGTCTCTGTCTCCGGCCGTCCATACAAAGATGTCGTCTCCGCCGCCGCCGCTCAAGATGTCGTTGCCGAGGCCGCCGTGAATGATGTCGTGGCCTCCTTCTCCGGCAATGGTGTCGTCTGAATCGCCGCCGCTCAAGTTGTCATTATGGGCCGTGCCGCGCACGATATCGCCGCTTGTGTCGTCATCCAATAAATGCCTCTGGTCGTCGTCCGGGCCGCCGGCTGCGGCAGGGACCATGGCCGCAGCCTTGGTCATGGGCGCATCTGCTTCATCGCCCTTGATATGCAATTGGGAGGTGGAGGTGTCGCCGTCGCCGTCGGTCACCTCATAATCAAAGGTGGTATCCTTGAAGGGAAGTTGCTCGGCCTCGTGTGTGGCCATTTTATCGATGAAGAAGGACGTTTTGTCGTCATCATTTGCATAAATGAAGACGCTTTTCACAGACCCGTGTTCACTTGAGAAATCAATGGTGAACTCGCTAAGGGCCGAGAAGCCATTAATTACAGTGCCGTCGGCGTAAACAATGATCCAGTTGGCCTGTTCCATATTGTCGCGGAAGTTGGTCAGCGAGAAGCTCATTGACGTGGCGGTGGAGTCGGTCGGCATGGTGATGAGCACGCCTTCTGAAACGGTCTTTCCACTTTTGTCGGTATACGTGGAAATTTCGTTTTTATGGCCGTCGTCCACCGTGTCGCCGTGCTTGACGCCTATCTGGCGATCCACATTGTTGGTGATATGGAAGTCCGCGTCGGTGAATTCGCCCGTGGCCGGATCATAGATCATGGCCTCCAGAGTGTAGCCTTGCACCTCGGCCGAATGCTTGGAATCGTATTTGGCGTGCAGGGCATTGTCAAAGTCGACCAGGGTTTTGTCCGCAAAGCCGGGGTTGGGAGTGAACTCGTAGTCGCCGTTGGGGTAAACGCGCAATGTGCCGCTGTCCGTGGGCACATCCACATAGCCGTCTTTGGGCACAGCATAGGACTTGCCTTCAGAGTCGGTGATTTTGGTCACCCGTCCGTCGGCGCCCCAGTTGTCGGCGGCGCCGTCGCCGAAGCCGCTTTGCGCCGCCGAGTTGGGGTATTCGCCCTTGCTCGTGCCCCACATGCCGTCATTGAGGTTGCCGTATATCGTGTCTGTGCCGGCGGGGTCGATAGTCACCCAATCGGAGTTGGTCTCCGGATTGTCATCCAGAATATCCAGGGTAAAGGACTGCTCGCCGGTGCTGTCGTCGTCTTTGTCAATGGCTTCAACCGGGATATTGATTTTGTCCGGCAGAGACTCGTGGTCAATGTTCTTTTCCGTATGCGTGAGCGGGGCGTCTGTGAGCGCATATTTATAGTCCACAGTATATACATCGCCTTTTTTGGTGATGCCGGTCACGGTAAAGTCGCCGTAGGGCACTGTGCTGTCGCCGTTGACGCTGAAGTTCACGGCGCCGTCGGGGTTCACTCCCAAGATAGTTATGGTCAGGCCGCCGATTTTGATGGTGGCCAGGCTGTCGCCGGAAGTGATGTCCAGAGAGCCCTCGGCGGTGGCCGAGTGCCCCGGCTCGTTATACTTGGTGCCGTTTGGCAGGGCATCCTCATGCACGGTCAGGTTGTCAGGCGCTCCGGTAATAGACGGGATGAAATTTTCCGGCTCTGGTTCGGGGTCGGGCCCGGGGCCGGGGGAGGGCGGAGTCGTTTCTGTGGCGTCGGCCGGCAGCACTCCTTCATCGGTCAAGGGGGTCCTGGTCGTGCCGCCCCAAAAATCGCGGCCGAGTGTGCCCAGATAGTCAATGCCGCCGATGAGGCCGCCCGCACCGTCGGCATAGGCGCCGGAGCCGCCGCTGTCCGGTGTTGCGGCTTGGGCTGCAGCGGGACCGGCTGCCGGCAATAGGGTTTCGTCGCCCAGGCTGGCCAAAAAGTCCTCGGCTTCAATCTGCGCGCCTTGAATGTTCATGGTCGGCAAATTTTCAACCGCCTGAGAGTAGAAGTCCGTAAGCACTATTTGGCCGCCGTCTTCAAAAGTGAAAATCAGGTTGTCGCCCTCGCGCGACAACTGGGTTTCGGAACCCGGATCAAAGCCGAATTCCAGTTCCATGTCGGGAGTGATTGGAATGGTGATTGCCTGTTGGCCTTGGGGGGTATTAAGCAATGCCACAGCTTTATCTCCTTTAACTAAATTGTTCCTCCATCTGCATAATTTTTTTGAAGATTTGCGCCACGTCTTAGGCCTGATCCTGCGCCCTCGACTCACGCTCAGTGTATTTTTTGCTTGAGCTTACGCCTCTCCAGTTCATTTTATCCAGACAGTATGCTAATAAGTTGCTAAACAGTGGGAATGCAACCCTAATTATGCTATACAGGATTTTAAAAAAAATAGTCAAGAAATAAACGAAAAAGTAGTGAATTTTTTTTTTAAATATCATTTTGTAAAAAAGTGTTAAAAAGGGTAAAAGTAAATTTATTGTGAATTGTTTTTTGCTGGCCGTTTCGGTTAAACTGAAAAATTACGTTTTAAATTATTAAAGACCGGCAAAAGGCAAACTAATTCCGGGACGGGTGGATCCGGCCGCAGCGCAGCTTTTGCTGGGAATATAAAGGAACTGGGAAATTTTCTGGCGCAGGGAGATTGGAAGCGCGACGTAGAAAACGCAGGGCACAGAAAAGGCGGGGCCATGGCCCCGCCTTTTGTTCACATTTCATGCCGCTCGGTCTATGTGTTCATAATGATGTGCTGCTTGACCGCTTTGGCCCTGTTCGTGCTACCGCTGTCGGCATTGTTTTGGCGGAAGGTACGCTTTCAATGGCCGGCACCTGAATTTGGGCGCCGGCAGGTAAGCCCAACACAGTCTTGTAGTCGACGCTGATTACGCTCGGGTGATTCAAAGAATTTCCTTCTCTGGTCTCTGCGACAGTCTTGCGCAGGTCAATCAAGACGCCGTCTTTATCGGCAAAATCAGCCACTGCGATCTTGATGACGTCCAGCTTTAACGAGTCCATTTCAGCATTGGCGCTCCAGGCAAAGATACTGCCGGTCGCTGCGGCGCGGCTCTCATCGCCGTTGTCCGGAGGGGAAGGAACATTGGGGACGGCGGGGCCGGCTGCGGGCAACAGAGTTTCATCGCCCAGACTGGACAGAAAGTCCGCGGCGTCAATCTGTGCGCCCTGAATGCCCATGCTGGGCAACGCTTTAGCATCCTGAGCGTAGAAGCCGTACAACACGACCCTGCCGCCGTGGTCAAAGGTAAAAATCAGGTTGTCGCCGTCACGTGACAGCTCCGTTTCGGAACTAGGATCAAAGCTGAACTCGAGCTCCATATTAGGCGTAACTAAAACAGTAACTACTCGCTGCTGGGGGGAATTAAGCAGTGTCATAGTTTTTACTCCTTTTAAGTGTGACTAGGGACCTGCATTAAGTTGATTTTGCGTTTTGGCGCGATCCTTGTGCCCGTGAGACTCATTTTACTTTTCTATGTCAGCATTGACCTCCCAAGTTTATGCGCGGCAGATATTAATTTTTCGATAGTTATCAAGAACGATTCTTGATTACAGATAGAGCTAAATTTCTTTTTTTCGTCAAGGCTTTTTAAACAAGAGGAACTAGATTTTTTAAAGTTGAGCAAGAAAAAGGTTTGATTTTTAAAGTTAATTTAAGTTATCAGCAATAATTACTAATTTTATTTCATAAAAAAGCCACTTTTCCGCAACGGCATAATAATTGTCGACAATCAATTTCGACCACAACTCAGCGCCAAAACTTCGGACTTGAGCCGAGCTTGGCAATGCCATAAAATTTTGTTGGGTTTCTCGGCTAGTTTTGAAAATAGAACCAAAGGCCGTCTTTGGTCGTGCGCGCAGCGGTTCGGCCGGGCAGCTGGATAACTTTGCTGCTGTGCGAAACGCCCCCTTCCCCCAGCCAGGCCCTGTCCAGGGCCAGAAGATTATCAGCCAGGGCCTGACCGCCGCCGAGGAGCTGCAAGCAATGCATGAACAAGCGTAGGCGCAGAGCTTGCGGCGTATCGCGCAAATGCCTTCGATCTAAAAAAACAGTTTTCCGGGAGGCGTCGTAATCCATAAAGTCAATGTCGATTTCGCCCGGCGCAAATATTTGCGCGGGACGGCGTTCAACCTCGGCAAGCCAGTAAGCGGCGTCGACTTCCCCGAGGCGTTTTAAGGTGCGCACCTGGTCAAGCCAGCCGGGGTTTTCGCCAAGCAATAGGGGAACCACGCCAAGGCGCAGGCGGTTTCGCAGAAAATCAGGCTCCGCGTTGCTTTCATCTTCCAGGTGGGGCAGCTCAAGGCGGTCTAAAAAAGCGGTCAATTCAGCGCGCTCAATAAATAGAAGCGGCCGCACAATGCGGCTTTTCGGGTTGAATCTGTCCATGCCGGCCAAGGCCGGCCAACCGCTGCCGCGCAACAGGCGCATGAGCACGTCCTCGGCCAGATCGTTAAGAGTATGCCCGGTAACGATAAGGCTTTCATCCTGGGCGGCGATTTCCCTAAACGCGGCCAGACGCGCCTCGCGGCCGGCTTCTTCCAGGCCGATTTGTTTCTGCGCGGCCAGGGCGGCCACATCCGCAACTCGGCTATGAAATTCCACCTCAAGGCGGGCGCAGAATGCGGCCACCCAGTCCTGCTCAGCTGTGGCTGTGGGCCGCAGGCAGTGGTTCACATGGCAGACTTTAAGCCTGCATCCCAGGCGCTCGCGCAGGGCGGCGAATATAACCAGCAAGGCCAGAGAATCCGTGCCGCCGGATACGCCAAGCAGGAGGTCGGCATTTTTACAGTGGACGTTGTCTTTTTCCCGCAGCAGGCGTTCCACGCGCAAAACAAGATGCGCGCTTTGCGGGTCAAGGTCCTGCAGTTTGCCGGGAATGCGCTCGGGCGGCGCGGGCAAGGGCGAGATTAGGCGTGACATTTTTCCCAACGGTTTAATCGCGTTATCCGCAAATCGCGCAAAATGTTTTCCAGGTAGGTGGTAATGTAAGCCACCACTTCGTCTTCGGCCGGCGCAATGCATACGCAGTGCATGGTATTTTGGCCCCGCACCAGGGTCTCCAGGCGCAGTTCGCCGCTTTCGCGGTCGGCCTCCAGAGCAAGAAAATAAGGGCCGCAACTTTCCTGGTGTTGCTGCTGTTCTTCATTAAACAGCTTACGGGGCAGGGGCAGCCAGAAGATATCTTCCAGGGAAGAGGCCATGTTCAGTTCGCCCAGCTTAAGCCGCAAGCGCAACATGTCGGCCGGGGCAAGGCGGGCGATGCATATTTCTTCCATAGATGTCACTCGTTTGTCGTATTGATTTTGAGGGACGGACATGCCGGCATGTCCGGGCCGCTTTGTGTTTCAACATCAGACAGTCCGTCGCCGTCCAAGTTAAATATCTGTCTGACCAGTCCCGCATATTGCAGACGCGTGAGTTTGCCCATGGGCTGCGCCTTTAAAAAGGCAATGGGGTCATGGTTGAGTTTTTTGAGCGTGGCGGCGAGCATATCGCGCAGGGCCGCTTCCATGTCTTCGGAAACAGGCCCCAGTCGGCGTAAGGTCCTGTGCAGCTCTTCCTCGGCAATAAGCTCGCCCCGGCGCACCAGATCGGCAATGGTGGGCTTAAGGTCCAGTGATTCCAGCCAGACGGCGAAATCAGCCACTTCAGCCTCAATGAGCGCAGCGGCTTTTTCCGCTTCCTCGCGGCGCAGGGCCATATTGTCCGAGACCACAGCCCTAAGGTCGTCAATATCGTATACATAGACGTTGTCCAGTGTCTGCACGTCCGGGGCGACATCTCTGGGCACGGCGATGTCTATGAAAAAGATCGGGCGGCCCCGGCGGTGCTTAACGGCTGCGGCGGCCATGTCCCGTGTAATAATGGGCCGTCCGGCTCCGGTGGAGGAAATAACCACATCTGCGTCAAACAGGGCCGTATGCATATCCGTAAACGGGAGGGTCAGGCAGTTTAAGGAGCAGGCCAGTTCTTCAGCCCTTGCACGGGTGCGGTTGCAAATGCTTAAAGATTTAACTCCGCCTTTGACGAGGTGTTGCGCCGCCAGCTCGGCCATTTCTCCGGCGCCGATGAGCAGGGCGTTGCACTCGGTGATGTCGCCGAAGATGCGCTTTGCCAGTTCGCAGGCGGCAAAGCTGACAGATACGGCGTGCGCAGCGATATTTGTTTCCGAGCGGATTAGTTTGGCCACGAAAAAAGCCTTGTGAAACAAGCGGTTAAGGATGGTTTTGCTTGAGCCTGAGGTTACGGCCAGGCGAAAGGCGTCTTTGACCTGACCCAGAATCTGCGGCTCGCCGATGATCATGGAGTCCAGGCTTGAGGCT
>CBDTYX010000096.1:0-7402 GCA_965364745.1 uncultured Desulfovibrionaceae bacterium
GCGTTGCAATCCGCGCGGCCTGCGATGCGCTGGGGCTCGGCGCGGGCGCCGGCTACGCCGGCGGCAAGGCCCTGGGCACTCAGGACGGCTATGAAGTCACTGTTGACCTCGACAGCGGAGGTTCCATCGTCGTTACCCAGGGCGCGGACATAGAATTTTCACGCGGTCAGCGCGTCAAAGTCATTTCCGGCGGAGGCGCTCCGGCCCGGGTTGTGCCTTATTAATAAACTTGTTACGGCAATCGGAAATCCCGGCGGGCAACCGCCGGGATTCAATTTTCAAGCGCTGTGAAATGAAAACCGGCAGTCGCTTTAAATATTCGCCTTTATGGGAATAAATCGGATGCCGTCCACAATTTTTTCCGGCCCAAGCTCTTGAAAGCCCATTTTTTTATAAACTTCCAAGGCATATGGCGAGGAATTTACAGTAAATGCGCGGCTGCCCAAAGCGGAATAATGGCCTTGCAAAATATCAAGCAACGCCCGTGCAACCACCTGGCGTTGACAATTTTTTTCCACAAACAAATACTTGATATGCCCGGGGGCTTGTCCGGCAATAACCCCGGCCAGCCGGCCGCAGGCGTCATAGGCCCCCCAAAAAAGAAGCTCTGACCTGTTTAACTTGTCCAACAAAATTTCCAAGTCAATAGAAGCTTCAAAAGTTTCAACCCCATCCGGAGAGCAGTCAGGAGCCACAAACTCAGCAAAGACGTCGCGAATCAGACAAACAGCCTCACTTAGTCCGTCTGCATCAATCGGTTTAATAATATAACCGGGCCCCATGTACGCCTCCACTTGTTTGTGCATAACTCCGCGGATTGAAAAAGATTGTCAAACGCCATACAAGGAATTAACATAGTTCTATGTGTCGCCGTCGACCTTTCAACAACCTTTGTGACCGCCTTTCGCTTAACGTACATCTCGCGGCGGACGTTGTACAGTTTAGCCGGTCGGCATTTGTTAAAATATTACTCAGAGGGAGTTCGCTTTGAATCCATTAATCCGGAGCATGCTGCTGTGGGGCGGTATCGTCATTCTCATGGTCGCCCTGTTTTCCATGTCCAGACAGAATGTCGGCACGACCGAGCAGGAAATTACCTACAGTGATTTTCTGCATCGCGTCACCCAGGGTGAAATCAACAAAGTAACTATCCAGGGCCAGAATATTGTGGCCGCGTCCGGAACCGCCGGAGCCAAGCACGAATATAAAACTTACATGCCTCAGGATGACCCCGCGCTCATCTCCAAACTTATGGACAACAACGTAGACGTAAAAGTCACGCCCCCGGAAGAATCCTCGTGGTTTGTAAGCGCTCTGGTCATGTGGCTGCCGCTGCTTTTAATTCTCGGCTTTTGGATATACACAATGCGCCAGGCGCAAGGCGGCGGCAAGGGCGGACCCATGGCCTTCGGCCGGGCGCGCACGCGCATGCTCAACCAGGAAGGCCCCAAGGTCACGTTTGACGATGTGGCCGGCGTGGATGAAGCCAAAGAAGAACTTACGGAAATTGTTGACTTTCTGTACGACCCCCGCCGTTTTACCCGCCTGGGCGGGCGCATTCCCAAAGGCGTGCTCCTGGTGGGCCCTCCCGGCACCGGCAAAACTTTGCTGGCTCGCGCAGTGGCCGGCGAGGCCGGAGTGCCGTTTTTCTCCATTTCCGGTTCCGACTTTGTGGAAATGTTTGTGGGCGTGGGCGCTTCCCGCGTGCGCGACCTCTTTGTGCAAGGTAAGCGCAACGCGCCTTGCCTGATCTTTATTGACGAAATAGACGCTGTAGGCCGCCAGCGCGGTGCAGGACTCGGCGGCGGGCACGATGAACGCGAACAGACTCTTAACCAGCTCCTGGTGGAAATGGACGGCTTTGAGTCCAATGAAGGCGTAATTCTCATTGCCGCCACCAACCGCCCCGACGTGCTGGACCCCGCGCTTCTGCGCCCCGGCCGGTTCGACCGCCAAGTAGTGGTGCCCACCCCGGACGTGCGCGGCCGTGAACGCATACTTGAGGTGCACAGCAATCGAACCCCGCTGGGCAGCGACGTCAATCTGGAAATCATCGCCAAGGGCACGCCTGGCTTCTCCGGGGCCGACCTGGAAAACCTGGTTAATGAAGCGGCCTTGCAGGCGGCTAAAAACAATCAAAACCAGCTGTCCATGGATGATTTTGAGTTTGCCAAAGATAAAGTGCTTATGGGTCGTGAACGTCGCAGTCTGATTCTGTCTGACGAAGAAAAGCGCATCACGGCTTATCATGAAGGCGGCCACGCCTTGGTGGCCAAGCTTTTGCCCGGCACCGACCCCGTGCATAAAGTCTCCATTATTCCGCGCGGCCGGGCCCTGGGCGTGACCATGCAATTGCCCGAGGGCGACCGCCACGGCTACTCCAGAAGCTATCTGCTCAACAACTTGGCCGTGCTCCTGTCCGGACGAGTGGCCGAAGACCTGGTCTTCGGCGACATCACCACCGGCGCGGGCAACGATATTGAGCGCGCCAGCAAGCTTGCCCGCAAAATGGTCTGCGAATGGGGCATGAGTGAAAGCATCGGACCCCAGGCCATCGGCGATCAGCACGATGAAGTATTTTTGGGACGCGAGCTCATGCATGCCCGCAACTACAGCGAGGAAACCGCCCGCCTGGTGGACAGCGAAGTTAAGCGCCTCATCCATGAAGCCAGAGAAAAAGTCGAATCCATTCTCAGCGAACGCATGGAAGTTTTGCATAAAATTGCTGAAGTGCTGCTGGACAGAGAAACCATTACCGGTGATGATCTGGACGCAATCATGCGGGAAATGGGCGTGGAACCGATGACCACTTCACCCAAAACCATGCAGACCCAGGCCAGAGAAGCGCGGAAATCTTCCGGCGGAAAATCCGGACATAAACCTGCCCCGAAGGAAGGACAGGGGCCCGGTCAGGACGACAATGACGAGCCCACACCGCAAAGCGCGGAAAAAGCATACCGCGCGGTGCAAGATGCTCCTTCGGTACCGCCTGGAGATGCGGATAACGATGAAGTGCGCCTGTCGCAAAAAGGCCGCCGCCCCTTGTCCGGGGATGAGGAGGAGGCCGGTGGACGCGACGATGAAAAACGCCGTGACGGAAGAAGCAGCCGCAGAGATGACGAATAAACAATGGATTATCGGCGGGGGCAGGATGTTGGGTCCTGCCCCCTTTTTGTTGATGGGCATTGTGAACCTCTCGCCGGAATCGTTCTCCGATTCCGCGCGCGGTGTTACGCGCCACGGCAAGCCGCTTGCCGCCCAAAATGCTTTGGCCGAGCTTACAGCTGAATGCCGCAGCCTGGTCGCAAGCGGGGCCGCTGTATTGGATCTGGGGGGCGAATCCACCCGGCCCGGAGCGCAGCCGCTTTCGGCAACTGAAGAGTGCGCCAGAATCCTGCCCGCTTTAGCCGCTCTGCGGGAAGCATTTTCTCAAAACAGGCCAGAGGCGGCTTCCTGCCCGGCTTTTTCCGCGGATACTTATAAAGCCGACACCGCTCGCGCCGCTCTTGAAGCCGGAGCAACGATCATCAACGACATCTCGGCCTGGTCGTTTGAGCCTGAGCTTAAAGAAGTCCTGCTGGAGCACAAACCCGGCTATGTGCTCATGCACTGCCCAACGCGCCCTGCTGATATGCAAAAAAATCCGCATTACGCCGATGTAGTCGACGAAGTATACGCCTTTCTGGAACGCAAGCTGGAAGAGCTTGTGCGCGGCGGGTTCCCGGAAGATCATGCACTTATTGACCCCGGCATAGGCTTCGGCAAAAAACTGGAGCACAACCTGGCGCTGCTTAAGCATATCGAACGGTTTTACACTTTGGGACTACCTGTGCTTGTGGGCTTATCCTATAAATCTTTTTTGGGCGATCTGGCCGGCGCTCCCCTTGAAGAACGCGGTCCCCTGACCATGACGGCCACAGCTCTTATGGGCGCGCGCGGGGTTTGGGCGCACCGCGTCCACGATGTGCGCGCGGCCGGCCAGGCCCTGCAACTGGCGCACGGCCTGGTTTAAAAAGATCGGCACAGGCGCAGTTTCATTTTTCTTGACCTTGCAGACGGCGCGGACTATGCAAAAGCGTTACCCGCTTCTGAAACAATAAGGATCAGTCATGTTGGCAAACCTGAGCATGAGCTGGCGCGATCTGGTGGACATCGCCCTGGTGACCCTGCTTTTATACCGCCTGATCATACTCATGCGCGACACCAGAGCCGTAGCCGCGCTCTATGGGCTCATGCTGCTCATGGTTGTCTATTTCCTGTCGCTGGAAATGGGCTTTTATACCCTGAACTGGCTTTTGGAAAACTTTCTGGGCTCGTTGTTTCTGGTCATCATTGTGCTTTTTCAGCGAGATATCCGCCGGGCGCTCACGGAAATGGGCACGCATCACTGGTTTCCGTGGCAGAGGCGCGCCACCGTGGACGATGAAGTGCTGGAAGAAATCATCAGCGCCTGCGTGCAGATGGGCCGGTCGAAAGTGGGAGCGCTTATTGTTATGGAGCGCAAAGTTTCTTTGGGCGATCTGCTTGATTGGGGCACCATCATCAATGCCGATGTGACCCGCGCCATGCTCATGACCATTTTTTACCCCAAAACGCCCCTGCATGACGGCGCGGTGCTGATTAATCATAATAAAATCAACGCGGCCGGCTGCATTTTGCCCTTATCCACCAAAACGGACCTGGCCGATGAATACGGCACCCGGCACCGCGCCGCCATAGGCATTACCGAAGAGTCCGACGCCCTGGCCATCGTTGTTTCCGAAGAACGCGGCAGCATAAGCGTGGCCATAAACGGACAGCTTTATCCCTGCTCCGACAGCGCGCATCTGCGCCGGCTGCTGTCTTTCAACTAAGCGCATAAGGAAACAAAGCGTGAAGTTTAACCTTAAGCCCTATTTTAAATTCAACTGGCAAATAGCTCTGGTGGCGATTCTGCTGGCTACTACCCTCTGGTATGGCGTAGTCGGACGCGAAAAAGTGGAGGCTTGGGTGGAAGTACCCTTGGAAATAAAAGGCCTGCCCCAACAATATATTCTAAATGACGCTCCGCCGGACTTTATTCGCGTGCGCGTGCGCGGACCGGAAGGTCTCATGCGCGCCCTGGACAGACGCAAGCTGCAATACACCCTGGACCTGACCAGCGTAACCAGGGGCAGCAACGCCATCACCCTGCTGGCGGAAGACATGCCTTTTTCCGGAGCCTTTGAAGTTCTGGAAATCATGCCGCCCGCATTGGATTTCTTTGTGGATGTCTTGAGCTCGCGCAGGGTGGTTATTGCGCCGATCTTGCGCGATGCCTTGCCTAGAGGCTTACGTCTGGGCGAAATGGAGTCCTCCCCCCACAGCGTAACCCTGCGCGGCCCGGAAACCATTATTTCACAACTGCCTTCTGTAAACGCCACCGTGGTTATGCCGCAGGATATTACCCAAAATTCCCTGCAAACCCAGGCCAGAGTGATCACGCCAGCCGGAGTGCAAGCGCAGCCGGCTGAAGTCAATATTTTACTGAATATCAAGGGCTCCCGCAAAGTGCTGACCTTACAGGTTCCGGTCCGCGTCGAGGGTTCTTTGCCCGAAAACTCGTCTCTTGACCCGGAAGTTGTACAGGTGCAGTTGGATGTGCCCCTTGGCTGGACAGCAAGCGGACCGGAACTGCGCTCGCTTTACGCCACTGTTGAAGCCAATGAAAATATGAAGGACTCCGTCAGCTTGACTGTTCGGATAAGCGCCCCCGAAAACAGTAAGGTTATTAAAATAACCCCCAGCAGAGTGACTCTGACCATCTTGTAGGAAGGCTTGTTCAAGTCACCGCGCCTTTGGGCCGTCAGGCTTGAGCTTATGCGCTTTGCAGCATAAAATAAAAGAATTATGATATCTGCCAAGGAGTGACTATCATGGCATTATTCGGCACAGACGGCATTCGCGGCGAAGTAAACACCTATCCTATGCTGCCGGACATGGCCCTGCGTCTGGGGCTGGCGGCGGGCACCTATTTCCGGACGCATTCCCAGCGCCGCCACCGGGTAGTCATCGGCAAAGATACACGCCTGTCCGGCTATCTTTTTGAAAACGCCCTGACCGCCGGGCTGTGCGCTTCGGGCATGGATGTGCTGCTGGTCGGCCCCCTGCCGACCCCGGCTATTGCTTTTTTGACCACCAATATGCGTGCCGACGCGGGCATTGTCATTTCCGCCTCGCACAACCCCTACCAGGATAACGGCATAAAATTTTTCGACCAAAACGGCTTTAAACTGCCCGATGCCGCGGAAGAGGCCATTGAAGACATGGTCCTCAACCCGAACTTTCAATGGGAATACCCGGCTTCGGATATGGTGGGCCGCGCCTTTCGCGTCGAGGATGCTCCCGGCCGCTATATCGTGCACCTTAAAAACAGTTTTCCGGAAAAACTGGACCTCAGCGGTCTGCGCATTGTCATCGACTGCGCCAACGGCGCCAATTACCGCGTGGCACCTTTAGCCCTGGAAGAATTGGGCGCGGAAGTCATTAAAATAGGCACGGACCCCAACGGCTTGAATATCAACGATAAATGCGGCTCGCTTTTTCCGGAAATTATCGCGGCCAAAGTTCGTGAAGTGCGCGCCGACATAGGCCTTGCCCTGGACGGCGACGCCGACCGCCTCATCGTCGTGGACGAACACGGCAAAGCCATTGATGGTGACCAGATCATGGCCATCTGCGCCAAAGACCTCATGGACAAAAACAGCCTGCCTAAAAATATGCTGGTGGCCACAGTCATGAGCAATATGGCTCTGGAAGTGTTTATGAAAGAGCGCGGCGGCACGCTGCTGCGCGCTCCGGTGGGCGACCGCCACGTAGTGGAGGCTATGCGCCGCGAAGGGGCCATCCTGGGCGGCGAACAATCCGGACACCTGATATTTATGGAATACGGCACCACGGGCGATGGCCTTCTGGCCGCCCTGCAGTTGCTTAAAGTCATGCGTGAACAGAATAAGCCCCTTTCCGAACTGGGCCACCTGCTGGAGCCCTACCCGCAGGAGCTGATCAACGTGCCGGTGCAGCGTAAAACGCCGTTCAGCGACTGCCCCGAAATCGTCGCTGCCGTCACCGCTGCGGAAGCCGAACTGGCCGGACGGGGACGCGTGCTGTTGCGCTATTCAGGCACGGAAAACAAGGCCAGAGTTATGGTGGAAGGTGAAAACGGCGAACAGGTCCGCCGTATTGTCGAGGAGTTGGCTGCGTTGGTTAAACGCTGCTTAAGCTGACTCGACAACATTCAAATTCCATATGAACCCGCTGAAACCGTAGTGACTTTGGCGGGTTTTTTAATGGCAAGTTTTTTTAATTTTTTTCACATTTCCTATTTCATTTATCCCTTTTTGCCTCCAGCGAGCATATATTCGGACCCGCCAGCCATTTCTGG
>CBDTYX010000097.1:0-7401 GCA_965364745.1 uncultured Desulfovibrionaceae bacterium
TACCTTTCAAAAAAGTCTTGGAAGCGCATCCTGGTGACATACTCTTCAGATGCCTCTTTTTCGGCGGCAGCGCGTTCGGCAGCCGCCTTTTGCCGCATTTCGGAAAGGCTCTGAGGCCCAACACCGGTTTTTTTGTTCTCCTTGATCCCGGACAGCACCTTGAATGCTTTTTCCGCGTTCCACTGTTCTGTGGCCCACCCCATGCCTTCTTCGATGGTGCGGCCATCTTTTTTATAGCGGATGGAGTAGTAGCGGTCGGGTTGCCCGTTACGCTGCTTACGGGTAGAGTGCTCGTAGTAACGAACTCCGGGGTACGGTGTCTTGATTTTTGGCTTTTTCATGCCCCCACTATGCCCCCACTTTTGGGGGAAAACAAGGGCACTCCAGGGAACTTGCGATGAGCTATCATGTTGAAATTACTACTCCAGGGAAGCCGGGGGAACTTCGCAATCAGATTCAGGGTCTAGTTCTCGCAAGGGAGTGGGAGTTCGAGTCTCCCCTTCGGCACCAAAAATTAGTCCAAAGTTGTCCTGAAAAGGCCGGAATCACTAATAAAAAAGTGATTCCGGCCTTTCTCGTTTGTCCCCATAAATCCAAGTACCAACGTGGACACCTTTCCAAAGTCTTGGTATTTCTGCTGGTACCAATTCCACAACAGCATTTCGGCGTGGCCCTGTACCAACATCAAAAAATAGTATTTGTATTTAATAGGTTATCTATAATTTTTGTTGGATGACGCCGCGTCGCTCTGGACAACTCTGGAGGATACCAACATGAAACTTACCGACACCGCCCTGCGTGCGCTCAAGCCCACGGACAAGGTGCAAAAGCTGTCTGACGGCGGCGGGCTGTACCTGCATGTGACGCCCACAGGCAGCAAGCTCTGGCGCATGGCCTACCGCTTTGAGGGCAAGCAAAAACTCCTCAGCTTTGGGGCCTATCCCACCTTGTCCCTGCGCGATGCCCGCAAATTGCGGGAAGAAGCCAAAGAACTGCTCGTCAAAGGCATCGACCCCGGCGCGGAAAAGCGCGAAGCCAAGGCCGCTGTCATCGCCAAGGAACGCGAAGAGCGCGACACCTTTGAATCGGTGGCGCGGGAGTGGTTCGCCAAATACGGCCCCACGCTTTCCCCCAAGCACGAGGCCAAGCTGCGGCGCTATTTGGAAAACACGCTGTTTCCCGTGCTGGGCCGCAAGCTGGTGGCGCATTTGGAACCGGCGGACTTTCTGGCCGTTGTGCAGCCAGCCGAACGCATGGGGCACAATGAAACCGCGCACAAGCTCATGCGCCTGTGCGGGCAGGTGACGCGCTATGCCCGCATCACCGGACGCGTGAAGTACGATGTGGCAGCAGGACTCACCGAGGCCTTGCGGCCTGTGCAAAACACTCACTTTGCCGCCGTCACCGAGCCGGAGGCCATCGGTCAGCTTTTGCGCGACATCGACGACTATACCGGGCAGACCTCCGTACTTTTTTGCCTGAAAATCCTGCCCTACGTTTTCACGCGCCCGTCAGAGTTACGCCTTGCCCAGTGGAGCGAGTTAGATCTGGAAGGGGCTGTGTGGCGCATCCCGGCCAAGCGCATGAAGATGCGGCGTGAGCATGTGGTGCCCCTGGCGCATCAGGTGGTTGCCATGCTGCACGAACTCCACCGCTACACAGGCAACTGTGAATTTTTGTTTCCCAGTATTCGCGCCCTGACCACACCCATCAGCGACATGGCCCCGTTGGCCGCACTGCGCCGCATGGGCTATGCCAAGGATGCCATGACCCTGCACGGCTTTCGGGCGATGGCCAGCACTCGCCTCAATGAGCTTGGCTTTCGGGCCGATGTCATCGAGGCCCAACTCGCCCACAAGGAACCGGACGCCGTGCGTCTGGCCTACAATCGTGCGGAGTATATGGACGAACGGCGAACCCTCATGCAGTCCTGGGCCGACTACCTGGTTCACCTCAAAGGAATTTAACCTCATCTCACTATAGCCACAATATTAAGTAATAGCGGCAATTATTGCCGATTTACCCTCCAATTAAATCCAGACGAAACCCTTGACATTCACCCTGAATAGAGGTCTATTTAGGGGTCTACAAAATATTTTTAGGGGTTTGATTCTATCGGAGGGAAAGCTATGGCACGACTGGTAAAACCGCTGACCGCCACGCAGGTGAGCAATGCGAAGCCGAAGGCGGCTATGTACAAGATGTTCGACGGAGGAGGTCTTTTTTTACAAGTTAATCCCTCCGGCGGCAAGCATTGGAAAATGAAGTACCGCAAAAATGACGGCAAGGAAGGGCTGTTGACGTTTGGGCCATATCCGGCGGTGACGCTGGAACAGGCGCGAAAAATGCGGGATGAGGCCAAGTCACAAAAAGCGGTGGGGGTTGACCCTGGCACGGCGCGGCGTGAAGGAAAGGCCGAGAGGATGCCGAGTATTTATTATAAGCGTGGTGAATGAGTCAATTTTGTTATAAAATGCACAAATACCCGAAAATCGAAGGTAAATTTAATTATTTTCAAGCCTTGCCATAAAAATAGTCACTATTGGTGTATAAAAAAATTTAAAATTCTGTCCGGCATCGCCGTTTTTTGATGTACATGTTTTATTTCGGGCATCGAAAACACCCGGGCCCGCGCAAAACGCTTTGTGGTGAGCCCGGGTGTTTTATATCGATTAATTGAGGATCAGGCGTTTTTCATTTCCGCGATCAAGGCGCTCAGGGCCTGGGCCTGGGCGGCCAGGTCGGAAACGGCCCTGGCGGCCTCGCGCATGGCCTGGGCCGTTTGCCCGGCTATGTTGTTCACCTCGCTGACCGCGCGGTTTATTTCCTCGCTGGTGGCCGATTGCTCTTCGCTGGCCGTGGCTATGGCGCGCACCTGGTCGGCCACGTCATCCACCATGTGCACTATTTCGTCCAGCGCCTCGCCTGAATGCCCGGCGCCCTCGGTGGCCCCGTCTATCAGGCTGACGGCCCTGTCTACCTGCGCTATGCTCTGGCGTACACTGGCCTGCACGGAAGAGATGGCGTCGCCCACGTCCTTGGTGGAGGTCATGGTTTTTTCGGCCAGCTTTCTTACTTCGTCGGCCACCACGGCGAATCCGCGCCCGGCCTCGCCCGCCCGGGCCGCCTCTATGGCGGCGTTAAGGGCCAGCAGGTTGGTCTGGTCGGCAATGTCGGAAATGACGCCCATGATGGTTGAAATGGATTCGGCCTGGGCGGACAGGGTGTTCATGTCTTCCTTCAGGCGCAGGGAAACTTCCTGCACGTTGCGTATTTCTTCAACGGCACGGCGCACCACGGCCGCTCCGCTTTCGGCCCTGGCCCGGGTTTCGGACGAAAGCTCGGAGGCGGTGCCCGCGCTGCGGGCCACTTCTATAACCGTTGAGTTCATTTCCTCCATGGCCGTGGCCGTTTCAGCCACGCGCGCGGCCTGTTCCGAAGAGCCGCGTTCGGATTGTTCCACCTGCGCCGAAAGCTGTTCGGAGGCGGAAGAAATGATGCTTACCACGTCTTCAAGCTGGTGGGCCGCCTGCAACATGCCTTCGCGCTTGGCGTTTTCCGCCGCCAGCCTGGCTTTTTCCGCTTCCTGCGTGGCTTGTTGCGCCTTCAGGGTTTGGGCCCTGGCGTCTTCGCTCATGGCTTCGGCCCTTGATATAAGCTCCAGAAGCGAAGAAATCATCTCTTTCAGCGAGCTTGAAAGCTCCAGCATCTCGCCGCCGAAGGTTCTGTCGTCGATATTGACCTTAAGGTTGCCGCCGGCTATTTCCTTGGCGCTTGCGGCCAGAACGCCCAAGGGCTTCAAGGATGAGCGCACCACGAAAAACAGTATCAGCAGCGCCATAAAAAGCGTAATACCGCTTATCAGCATGGTAAGCCTGCTTATGGCCTCGGCCTCGGCCAATACTTCGTGCAGGGGGGCGGATACGGCGAAGTACCAGGTCTGCCCGGTGTCTTCAAAGTGTATGGGAAAGTAATAATAAATGTTGTCCACCCCGTTGGAGGCGTATATCTCCGAATAGGGCCGACCATTTTTCATGGCTTCACGCATGGCCTTGCCGTTGGCGACGTTACCCGTTTCCACCAGGTTTTTTCCCACCATCAAGGGGTCCGGGTGGGCCACTATAAAACCGCTTTGCGTAAGCACGGCGCCCCGGCCGCTGGTGAATATCTTGATATTTTTGACTATCTGGGCAACTTTTTCCAGCTCCAGATCCGCAAACACAATCCCTTTAAACCTGTTGTCAACAAGCACCGGCACGCTGGCCGTCATCACCATCATCTTCCTGTCGCCCAGCTGGTATTCAAAAGGCTCGGTAAGAAACGGTTTTTTGCGCGCCCTGGGTTCGGTATAATAAGCGCTGGTTTCAAGGTCTTTCAGCAGTTCCATGGGTAAAGCGGCCGGAAGATAGGGTATGAAACGGCCCGCCGCGTCATGCCCCGGAATGTTTTTATTACCGGCGTCATTGCCGTCATAGGCGTTTGGCTCCCACGCGCAGCCCGTACCCAAAAAGCTTTTGTTGCCAAGCTGCATGCCGCGCAATATTGATACCAGCTCTTCCCTGCCCGGGGCCTTGCCTTGGGAAAGGCTGTAACTTAGCCCGTTCGCCACTCCCTGGGATTCGTCAAGGGGCGCTTCGAAAATACTTTTGACCGCGTTGCCGTTCTGCCCGGCCAGGGCGGCCAGTTCCCGCTCCGCGGCCACGCGCATGGCGGACGAGGTGCGCGACTGGATTTGCCATGAAAGCAGGCCCAGGGCCACAACCAGCATAATGCCCACCGGCAGTACTATTTTGGGGACCATACGCAAACGGCGGTACCAGGACATAGTGAGGCTCCTTATGTATACGTTATTACGAATATTTGTATGATATTGTGTTATTTTTACATAGAACTTATGATTTGCGCAAACGAAAATAATAAATATGTTTAATTATTCATGGGTAATGCCTTCCGCTAAAATGGATCCGGCGCCAGTGGTTCAGCCGCAACGTGAAAAGACTTGCATCTGACATCAGGCTGTGGGGTTTCGCGGATTCTATGGGAAGGAGAGATGTAGAAAATTTCCGCCGGTTCTGGACGATAAATGAGCTACCTCCGTATAAATTTCAACGAGTTAATCTCTTCTAAATGGTAGAATAAAGAATTGGTAGAATGTCAAAGCAATACCACAAATAATAGAAAGCGGTAATATAAAAGCTATTCTGAGCAATTTGAGCGCAATGACAAAAGGCAATGCAATCAAGCCTATTAGAATTTCCTTCATGTCATTACCTCCGTCATCTCAACAAGTTCGATTCACATTTGCACCTTAATTCCAAAGCCTATTCCATTCATCATACCGTGATGCTATGCAAGGAACAGAGGCGGCGAACCTATAGGTCGAAATCAGTACTCTAATAATCGACTCACAAACTATACCCAATATATCATGTAGCCGCAACTCTTACGGGGGCATTCCTACTTGGCAACATCAACCAATTCCGGCACATTGAAAATGGCCATTGGAAACTCCGGGAACCGCTTCGCTATGTGATGCCGGAAATGGTGCGCTCCGCGCTACAATTCATCCAGCGGCGTGCCTGGCATGACGGTGAACCCTCCCTCGCTGACCGGAGTGGGTCTGTTCGGTTGCGGCGCGGGCGGGGTGTTTTTCGGGAGCAAGGGCCGCGGGGGTGTGTCTCTCTTCCTATCTTTCCGCGTCTGAACTCATTGAGATATTTGGCAAGGGTGGACGCTTTCACCTCAATGCCTTTCTCATGGAGTTTATCGGCTATCTCCTCGGTATCGAAGCCGCGTTTTTTCATGCGTTCCAAGGTCGGGGCCAGGGCGAAGACAGCCTCTTTCACGGTCAGGCTACGGGTGAGGTCCAGGGTGACTTTCAAGGGTTTGAGCTTGGCAAGCTCGGTTCTGATTTCCTTGACCTGAGTTGTTGTGATATTCATGCTGTGATTCTCCTGTATTTGTGATGGGGGCTGCCACGAACACAGCCCCGGATTTGTGGTTCTGCCTCTGGCGGTCGAGCGGCACGGTCGCCCAGTTTCACGAAGTGAAGTATACTGGGCTATGGCTTTGGCTTTCGCAAAGACGCGGCGCGGACTCACCGCTCATCAAAGGCCCATGCCCATGCCGCGCGGCCTCCGCTCCGGCTGCCGCGCCCTGGCCGCTTCCCGCTCCTCGCGCTGACGCTCCGCTTCCAACGCCTTTTGCCGCTCCTGCTCCTGGGCCTGGCGGGCGCGTTCTTCCTGCTCTCGGCGCTCTTGCTGCTCGCGCTCCTGGGCTTGCCGTTTCCGCTCGGCTTCACGCTGGCGGGCCTCTTCGCGCTGCTCCCGCTCGTAATCATTCCGCATCATGGCGGCTTCCGTATTCCAGCGGAAAAACTTTTCGGTTTTTTCCAAGCGGGCGTGAAGATTTTGATTGCTGCTCCTCAAATTTCGCATGTCTATGGCGCTCCGTAGCCGTTCCTCGGTTCTATCCGCTTCCGACTTTTCGAGTTGTTCTTTCAGGCTGGACACCGCTTCATGCAAACGCTGTATCGCCAAGCCCTGTTTTTCCTTTTCCGCTTCAATGATGGATTTTACCGCCAGGGCTTTTTTCTGGCGCTCGATTACGCCGTTGGCCTTTTCCAGCGCGGATTTGAAGTTGAACACGGAAGCCGGGGGAATATCGGACTGAGCGGCAAGCTCCTTTTCCGCTTCCTGGGCCTGGCGCTCATAGGACTGCAACCGCTCCGTCAACTCGGCCTCCTCCCGCCGCTTTTGCTCAAGCTCGGCGCTTCTGGCCTGGGCCTCCTTTTCCAGACTGTGCAGCGCCTCCTGCTGCTGCTTGAACTCCCGCGTGTTCAGATGCTTTTTCTTCGCTCCCGGCTCCTGCTCGACGCCGCGCTGTAAATCGAAACCACGGCTTTGCAGATGCCGGGGCAACTCGGCTTGCAGCATTTTCAGACTTTCCCGCGTATAAATTTTGTTCGCGTTCAACCGCCCATCCTGCGTCACCGGCACATGCAGAAAGTGCATGTGCGGCGTTTTTTCATCCAGATGAACCATTGAGGAAACGACATTTTCCGCGCCCACAAAATCCGTGAGAAATGCCTTGCTCTCCTCGAAAAAGCGCCGGGTGTCCTCCGGGGAGAGCTTCTCGAAAAACGCGCTGTCAGACGACACGATGAGGCCGCACATGTGCACGGCGTCTTTTCGCACAGCCTTGACCAGCAAAAGATCGTCAATGCGATTCTGAATGGCCTCGCTGTAGTTTTCAGCGGCATGTTCGTGCAGATCGTAGTTGCCAGTGCTCCGCCCGTAGTCGATATCCGGGTTGGAACGGCTTTCGCGCTCCCGCCGATTGTGGCTCTGGATGCCCCGGACAGCCTCTTTCTTGAATTTATCCATGTGCAAGACCAGAAAA
>CBDTYX010000098.1:0-7361 GCA_965364745.1 uncultured Desulfovibrionaceae bacterium
AAAGCTTATTGAAACTAGTTGGCCGGAGCCGTGGCATTGCTTGCCGAAGCCGGAGCCGTGGCATTGCTCGCCGGAGCCGGAGCCGTGGCATTGCTCGCCGGAGCCGGAGCCGTGGCGTTGCCTGCAGCCGTGCCCTGAGGAGCTTCAGGCAGCATAGGCGCAAAAGAAATTTCCTTGGTGTTCATAAGCGCGATAACGGCTTCTGTAACATCAATGGCCGGATTGAAAGAAAACGTCTGGTCAGAGCGAATAATCACGTCCATGTTGTGCTGGGTGCGATACTCATCCACAGTTTCCGTAGCCAGGGTGTTCAGGCGGGTCAAAACCATTTGCTGCTCGGCGTTATAGCGCTGCTGAACCTCAGCATAGAGCTTCTGAGCCTGGGGCATGCTGTCCTGGACCACGTTGCCGTCAGCCCCCTTGGGCAAATTTTGGATAGCCTTTTCCAGCTCCTCCTGCAGATCCTTTTCCACCTTGGTCATATATTCCATAGCCGCCTGGCTGGCTTTGCTGGTCTGGAACATAAGGCCCATATTCAGCACCGCGACTTTAGATTCCTGGGTTTTATCGGACTCATCTTTGCACCCTACTAAAAACAGCATTGCGCCAAGCAATAATCCAATCAATATTTTTTTCATATTTACTCCAAATAAATTTATAAACATCCGCCCAAATAAAGGGTCGTCAACGCACATCATCCAAAACGGGCAATGCTGGTCTTAATCCAATTTCGCGCATAAGACAATGGAAAAGATTAGCGGCGCCCATCCGCATGGCTCGGGAATATGTTGAGGGATAAAAAGATGCGGTCGCAATCAACTTTTAGCTGTAAACAACGCCAAATTCTTGAGCACTTTGTCCACATACCGCCGGGTTTCTCCTGCGGGCAGCTTGCTGACCAAACGCTGATACACCGCCTTGGGCGACATGGCGTTAATAGTTCGAACCGCGGATTCCTGATCTTTGCCGAACACGCCGAATACCGCATTAGGTCCGCCGTTGTAGGCCGCAATGGTACACAGCTCTCTGGAGGCCGGATCTTTGATTTCTCCAAAATAACGTTTGGCCAGGATATGCAGATAGGCGGATCCGTATTCTATGCTGTTGCCCGGGTCCAATAAAAATTTAGGTGTAGGTTTTTGGTCTTTGCCGGTGAGGTGGGCGTGAACTTCCCGGCCTGCGCTGCCGGGCACTACCTGCATAAGTCCATAAGCATTAGCTGAACTTACGGCAAAAGGATTGAAGGAGCTTTCAGTTTTGGCAATGGCGTAAATAAGCCGTTCGGCCAGCCCGAAGCGCTGCGCGTTTTGAGTCACCATCTGTTCATATTTTCGCGCCCGTTGGGAAAGGTGAGTTTTATCCAAAGGAATGGTCACCCGCAACACGGTTTTCTCCCGGCCGTTGACCTCAATGCGGCGGGTTTCCGTATTGCCCTGAAGCACCTCAGCGGCATAGGCATTAGCTCTGGCCCCAAACCGAATAGGCTGGCCGTTCTTATCCCGCACCTGGCCGTATAAAAAAGGCGTGCCTCCGGCAGGCGGCTCGCTGTCCGAATAAAGATCCACCCTGGTGTAGTCGCCCGGGGTAAGCAGAGTGGAAACCACAGCTTCCTTGAGGCTGCGCACCGGATTGACCGTATCCACAGTTTCCACAATCAGGACGCCGCTTTCAAAATCCACATCCGCCCTGGTTCGATAATCCTGAGTATATTTCACATACTCTTTGCGTTCAGGCACGCGAACTTCATCCCGCCCCCAAACTTTGCTCACTTCTTTGCGCAAATGCTCTTCAGCTTCAGGAGTCCAGCGCGAGCCCATATCTATATCGTCAGACGATACAGACTGCGCGATGCTCAATTGTTGAACAATCTCGCTTCGACCGGGCGCCGGCCGCAAGTCTACATTGGCCCAGGCCAGATGCAATCCGCCCGCGCCGATCAGGGTTATGGTCGAATACGCGATGAATTTTTGCCCAAACATAACTTTAATTTTTAATTATTGCATATTTATTCAACTGTATATGCAAAACCGGGACCATGGCCACTGGGCACAATTTGCCCCTTGTTTCTTATCGTCCGGGCGGGAGTTTTTTTTAGATATAAGAAAAGCAGGCAGCTGAGAGTTTATCGGCCGGAAGCCAGGAACTGCCGGGCCTCACCTATGATGGAGTCGAGATTGTTTGGGGAAAACCAGCGCATGGCGATATCTTTTTTAAACCAAGTCATCTGACGTTTGGCATAGGCGCGGGTATTACGCAGCCACAAATCCAATGTTTGCTCAAGTCCCGCCTCACCGCGCACAAAGGAAAAAAGTTCCGCGCAACCGATGCCCGACCACCCCGGCGCCTTGGGGTCGCGGCAGTTAATAAGTGCCTGCCGAGCCTCTTCAATGGCCCCTTTTTCCAGCATCTGCTCAATGCGCCCTTTAAGGCGCGGGGCCAGCTCGGGCAGAGGCAGGCTGACGCCAAGGCGCAACACCGCGCCCCGTACCGGGGGGGAGGCTTCCGGTTGCTTGTGCCACCAGGAGAAGGCCCGGCCTGTGGCGGTGCAAACCTCCAGCGCCCGGGTTATGCGCTGGCTGTCATTGGCGTGAATTTTAGCCGCATAGTCCGGATCCAGGCGCGTCAGTTCCTGATATAAAGACTGCGCCCCGGCGACGCGCAGGCGTGTCTGCCAATAGCGAAAAATATCCGGGGGGACTTCAGGAATATCCGCAATGCCTGTAAGCAACGCCTGAATATACAGCCCCGTGCCGCCCACCAGAATAGGCAGTCGCCCTTCTGCCCGGCACTGGGCAATCGCTTCGGCGGCCAGCTTGGCGTAAACGCCGGCAGTCATTTTGGCCTCACACGGCAAAAAGCCGTACAATAAATGCGGCACGCCCCGCTGTTCTTCAGCAGCGGGTTGAGCGGTGATAATGGGAAAATCCCGGTAGATTTGCCGGGAGTCCATATTAATGACCGCGCCGCTATACTCTCGCGCCAACTCAAGAGCCGCCCGGCTTTTACCCGCTCCGGTAGGACCGGCCACTAAAAGCAACGGCTGATCTTCTTCCGCAACGCCAATCGGGCGGATTCTGTTCATTATTCAAATCCGTAACGCCTGCGCAGAGCTTTATACACCACCTCAGGCACGAGATCGATGACGTCCCCGCCGTTTTTAGCCACGTCCTTAACAATGGTGGAGCTGATATACAGCCAGCGGTAGTCGGTCATTAAAAATAAAGTTTCCAGCTTGCGTTTGAGCTTGCGGTTCATCAGCGCCAGCTGAAATTCATACTCGAAGTCGGAAACCGCCCGTAAACCGCGCAAAATCACATGCGCGCCCCGATTTTCCGCATACTCCACCAGAAGACCGCCGAACGGCTCCACCGTGACTCGCTCATGCCCGGCCAGGGCTTTCCGGACCATCTCCACCCGCTCTTCCAGGCTGAATACCGTGCCCTTGGTCGTGTCTTTAGCCACAGCCACCACGATGCGGTCAAACAAGTTCAAGCCGCGCAAAATCAGGCTGACATGGCCGTTGGTCAGAGGGTCAAATGTGCCGGGGTAAACAGCTATTTTTCCAATGCATTCATCTGCCACAAAAGCACCCGTGTTTGTCCGTAGTTTCTATCCGTGTCCAAGGCCAGCTCCGCAGGGACGGCCGTCGCGTCAAAACGTGATCTTGCCTCCACTTCAGCCGCAACAATAGCCCCGGCATTAAGCCACTGCTGTTTGAGCAGCAACTTAAGCGTCTGCTCAATCACCTTATCCGCATAGGGCGGATCCACAAAAACCAGACCATAGCCCTGTCCGACGGCCGTCGGGCGCGCCAGAAAACGGCTCACCGCCTCAACAGCCACATGCATCCGTCCGGCTGCAACCCCCAATTTGGCAGCATTATCCCAAATAATATCCGTTGCGGGTTTGCTTGACTCAACCAGCGTGGCCCTGGCCGCGCCCCGGCTCAAAGCTTCAAAAGCAAGGCTGCCGCTGCCGGCGAAGAGATCCAGCACCGCGGTGTCCGGCCAGCATATGCCCCTGGCCTCCAGCATGGAAAACAAGGCCTTGCGCACCTTGGCCATGGCCGGGCGATATCCTGGCCCCTCACCGGTGCGGATGTTTCTGCCGCCCCGCTCTCCGCCGATCAAACGCATATGCCTGAACCTGTTTGACTATACCTGAAGCGTTGCTTTAAACCAAGCCGTGCGGCTTGCTTCACACGCGCCGGACGTTGTTTCATCATATTTAATCGTTATACCCGGCGCCATTACCTGCCTGCCGGGCAGGCTTTTCTGAAAGCCTCTGCAAAAATTTACAACTGCGCCATAAGGTTCAGCAGGGCGCTGTGCAGCTCCAGCAGTTTTTCCTTGGCGCTCTGTTGGTCCACCCAGGGACGATTGCGAATGTTGGCGAGGCGCTCCTTGAGTTGAGCCAGCTTGGCATCGGTTTC
This sequence comes from uncultured Desulfovibrionaceae bacterium, assembly GCA_965364745.1. Taxonomy (GTDB): domain Bacteria; phylum Desulfobacterota; class Desulfovibrionia; order Desulfovibrionales; family Desulfovibrionaceae; genus JAVBRZ01. The sequence goes on from CBDTYX010000098.1 coordinate 4,433, forward strand.
CTGCCAGAGAAAATCCCAATCCACGCGGGGCTGCATAGATACGGCTTCGGGCAGCAACGCATGCACAGGCTCAAGGCCGGGCTCCAGAGTCATCTCTTCAAGATATTGAGGAATATGCACATTCAGGCCCATTTGTGCAGCCAAAAGTCCCTTCAGAGTTTCCTGGGCTTTTTCTTCGCCGTGCAGAAGCACCACCTGCATGCGCGGGTCGGCAAATTCCTTCACCCAGGCTAGAATTTGCGATTGACCCGCATGGCCGGAAAAGCCGCCAATGGTAAAAATTTTGGCCTTGACCAGCACATCCTCGTTATACAAACGAATGCTGGTTGCGCCGTCCACCAGCAGGCGTCCGGGCGTGCCCATGGCCTGATAGCCAACAAAAACAACCGCTGCGCCGGGCTTCCACAAATTATGCTTAAGGTGGTGCTTAACCCGGCCGGCATTGCACATGCCGCTGGCGGAAATAATAATGGCCGGCCCCATATCGGCGTTAATGGCCTGCGATTCTTCCTTGCTGGGCGTGAAGCGCAGATTCAATCCTTTCAAATGGCCCGCATCTTCCAGAACTTCCTGGATGCTTTCATCCATGTAGCGCACGTATTTGCCGAACACTTCCGTGACTTTAATAGCCAAAGGGCTGTCCAGATAAATGGGGATATCTTTGGGCAGCTTGCCTTGCTTATTCAGCTCATTCAGACAATACAGCACCTCCTGGGTGCGCTCCAGGGCAAAAGCCGGAATAATGACTTTTTGTCCGTTTTTATAGCTGTAAGCGACGGCCTCGGCCAGTTCATCCAGACTGTTGCCTTCATCCTTATGGTCCCGATCACCATAAGTGGATTCCAAAAACAAATAGTCCGCGCCCACAGGTTCTTCCGGATCCCGCACCAGCAAAGCGCCGGGACGACCCAAATCGCCGGAAAAAATAAGACGTAGGGCATTGCCGTTATCCTGATTGATCTTTATCTCCAGAAAAGCCGAGCCCAAAATATGCCCGGCATCGCGATAATTGACCGTAACCCCCGGCATGGGTTCAAAGGGGTGGTTATAATCAATCGGACGAATAAACGGCAGAGTTTTAAGCACATCGTCCTGGTTGTATAGCGGCTCCACGCCTTTCTTGCCCTTACGGCTCCTGAGCACGGATTGGTACGCCGATTCCATTTCCTGGATATGGGCGCTGTCTTGCAGCATGAGTTCTAGAAAATCCGCTGTGGGCGGAGTGCAGTAAATTTGCCCCTTAAAGCCCTCTTTAACCATACGCGGCAGAAGCCCGGTATGATCGAGATGCGCGTGGGTAATCAAAATAAAGTCCAGTTCGGACGGAGAATAAAGCTTAGTTTCCCAGTTTCTGGCTTCAATGGCTTTGTTGCCCTGGTGCATGCCGCAATCCACAGCAAAACGCTTGCCGCCCACATTAAGCACCGTGCATGAGCCGGTAACGGTTTGCGCGGCGCCCAAAAATTCCACATTAACTTTCATAGCGACCCCTTGTCGGCAAAAATAACTTCGGGCAGGCGGGCGCCATTACTGGACCACCGGCCCCAAAAGGAATTATATACAAATGTAAGCTAAGTTTGGTTATGAACTTTTCCGCGCTTGAGAGCAAGTTTTTTCAGCGGCAATTGTAGCCAATCAGCGCGGGATATGGCATGGTGCCGTTCTATGTTTGAGCAAGGCTGGAAGTAATACACCTTTTATAATGCGGTCAAACTCGGAGAAACAAGATGGATAACTCACAATACGTCCTTAACAATCTGTCCACCAAAGAATCATGGCGGATGTTCAAAATTATAGCCGAGATCGTTGACGGCTTCGACACCCTCAACGGGGTGCAAAATTGCGTTTCCATCTTTGGCTCGGCCAGAGCCAAGCCGGGTGACCCAATATATGAGGAAACCTCGGATCTGGCCGCCAAATTGGTAAAAGCCGGTTATGGCGTGATTACCGGCGGCGGACCAGGCCTTATGGAAGCCGGCAACAAGGGCGCCTTTGAGGCCGGCGGCACCTCGGTGGGCTTGCATATTCACCTGCCGCACGAACAGAAAAGCAACGAATTCACCAATGTGGAGTGTGAGTTCCGCTATTTCTTTCTACGCAAGCTTATGTTTGTAAAATACGCCCTGGCGTATGTGGTTATGCCCGGCGGCATCGGCACCCTGGACGAATTATTCGAAGCTTTTGTTCTGGTGCAGACCAATCGCATTCAGCCTTTCCCGATCATTTTGTACAAAAGCGAATTTTGGAACGGACTGCTGGAATGGATCCTGGACACCATGGTGCCCAAGGGATTTTTCAATGAAGATGAATTCTCTTACATCACCGTGCTGGACAACCCTGATGATGTGGTCAAATACATCAAACGCCACGTTATAGTTTAGCCTGCCGAAGCAGTTTCCTGGATGCAAGATATGCTTGGCCCAACCTTCCTCATTCTCCCTCCCGGCTGGAGCTCGTGGGAAGAACTCATGGCTGAAGCCGTGTGCGAAGCCCGCACGGCCCGCGATCAGGGTGAAGTGCCGGTGGGCGCGCTGGTGGTGGATGCGGACGGTGAAATCCTTGGGCGCGGACGCAACAGTCCCATAAACGCAAATGACCCCACCGCGCATGCGGAAATAATCGCCATTCGCGCGGCTTGCGCTAAAACGGGCAATTATCGCCTGCCGCCCGGCGTTATCCTTGTGGTCACCCTGGAGCCCTGTCTCATGTGTCTGGGCGCGGCCGTGCACGCCCGTATTGGCGGTCTTGTTTTCGGCGCGCATGATCCCAAATCCGGAGCGGTGGAATCCTGTTTAAACGGGCCGGAGCTGCCTTTTCTCAATCACCGCCTATTGACCTTAAGCGGCGTTTGCGCTGCGGAATGCGCGGAGCTACTAACTTCTTTTTTTCAGGCCAGGCGTTGAACCCTGGAATAAAAAGGTCCCGGGGG
>CBDTYX010000099.1:0-7300 GCA_965364745.1 uncultured Desulfovibrionaceae bacterium
GGTGATTTGCTCAAGTTCAATCCCGGCATTGTAGGATGCAAGCCCGAGCCCAAGAAGGATATGCCGATGCCTCCCGGCGGCATGGGCGGCGGCATGGGCGGTATGGGCGGCTTCTAAAAGTCTGTTCGGGCCCATAGGAAAAAGATTAATAGAAAAGCCCCGGCCTCCTGATTGGAGCCGGGGCTTTTCTTAGCCTTCCGGCAAGGGGCCTTTTTTCGGGCTTGGTATGAAATACTTTTTTCAAAGTCAAGCGACTGGTCTTCTGCAATCGGGACTGAGAATAAGGCTGCGCACCTATTTCCTGAGAGGTTTGAATGCGGCCATAGATAAAGAAAAGGATCAAAAGGAAAAGTTGTCCGGGTCCGCTCCCAAGCGTCTATTTTGGTTCAAGCTCTCCATAGCCCGCATTGCGCTGGCGTCCAGCGAAAAACTGAACACATCGACATTACTCGCTATCCGCTCCTGCGTCACGGATTTGCTCAAAGCAATGATGCCGCGCTGGATCAGCCAACGCAAGACAATTTGCCCAACATCTTTGCCATACGCTTCCGCAATGGCCTGGATAGCCGGATCCTTAAGGATGCCTGCGCCGGCGCCGCCGAATGGACTCCACGCTTCCACCATGATGTTTCGCTCCTCACAAAAGGCCTGCAGCTCATGTTGAGCTAAATAAGGGTGGCATTCGACCTGATTGACAGCCGGAACTATATTGGTTTGTTCGGCCAGGGTGTTCAGATGGTGTGGTTGAAAGTTGGAAACGCCGATGGCCCGCGCCTTGCCGTCGGCATATATTTTTTCCATGATTCGCCACGAATCCACAAAATTGTGCACAGGCCAGTGAATGAGGTACAAATCGACGTAATCCATGCCGAGTCTATCCAGGCTCTCCTCAAAGGCGTCTGCCTGCCGGTTATCGCGCATATTCTGATTCCACAGTTTGGTGGTGATGAAAATATCCTCTCGCGGAATGCCGCAGGAAGCAACCGCCCGCCCCACGGCCTTTTCATTATTGTATATCTTGGCAGTATCAATATGGCGATATCCGGCCTCAAGCGCCCAAAGCACCGCTTCTTCCGTTTGCTTGTCATCGGCCTGGAATACACCAAAGCCGTTGACGGGGATAGAAACGCCATTATTCATGGTGCGAGTTTGAGTTATAGCCATCTGGGACCTCCTGTCTTTGCAGGTGCGATTTACCTGCACCACGCCAATTAAAAAATTCGGCCGGCTATGCTGTCAAGTGTCGAACAACTGGCATAGCCCGTTGATTGGCAGCAAAAAAGATGTAAGCAGACGTTTTCCTTCTTCTTATTCGCGTCTTTCGTGTCGGCGCCGGAAGAGAACTCCATTTTTGCTTCATACTAAGGCTTTTCTAAAGAGCTGCGCGCAGGGGTTAAATATCCAGCGGCGCATATACGTGCAGCTCGCCCGCGCCTTTGGGGAACAAGCGTTCAATGCCGTCATATTTTAGGGCCGTTACTTGCGCGGGCGCAATGCGTTTGCCGAGCACGGCTTCAGCGCCGGTGGCCGGATCGCCGGCCTTTTCAACGCGGTAAAGCTGGGTATGGGCGTCGTCGCCGTTTTGTGCATCGGGCAGGGTGTAATCGCCGTCGCAATTGAAAACATAGCCGCCGGCTTTGGCCGCAATGCAGCCGGGTGTCACTTCGGCTCCGCAAGAGGGAATGATGTGCAAATCAAGGTTGTTTTCCAGCTTGCTCAAGCGTTTGCGGATATGATCCAGGCAGATTTCCACGCCCACTTTTAAATTTTCCCAGGTAAAGGTGCTGTATTGATCCTGATCGTGCTCTTTGCTTTCCGTAGTGGTAGGGGCAATGGGCGGATAATTCACAAAAGTTTGCAGGTAGCAGTCCGCATTGCGCGTAGTTTGCGACTTATCATGATAATAGTTCAAAACAAAATCGACGCAGGATTTGAATTGTTTTTGCACGGTCAGGCAGCGTGCGCCATCAAGCAGGATCAGGCATTTGTTGCTCACGGTCAGCGGCGCGCTTCGGTCGCAGCCGCGCAGCATCTGCTCCATGACCGCGGCCAGAGGGTCAAGCTCGGGCTCCTTGGCGCGAGTGGCCGGGTCTTCAAGCTCATCAAGGTAAAATAAAATATCACGCACGCTGGGGGTTTCTTTGCCCGCAAGCGTTCGAAAATCTCTACATGCTTCATAAATATGCAGGTATTCATCACCCAAGGCATACGTGTCTTTTATTTTGGCGTTGTTTAAATCCACTGGCTGCTCGGTCAGCAGGGTTGATCCCCACACGGCCATATTGATGTCCGGACCATGTTGGGCCAATAGATTTTTCAGCTCGTTCTTGAGAAGTTCCTCCATATTTTTTCCGTTGTAAGCGCCGTAGGCGCCCCGGAAAAAAAATTCAGGAATTACAAAAATTTTGAGCACATCCCGGCTTTGTGCAAAAGCGGTTTGCGCCTGCGCCACCACCTTGGCCAGCAAATTGATTCTGGCCGCGATATCGCGCTCGTTTTGCGCGTCTCCAAGATAATGCTTCCTGTTGCCGGCATCAACGCTGTTTTCCGTTGCGCAAAATGCGGGCTTGGTGGAGACGGCGTAGCCGATGAACTGAACTTGCTTGAATTTGGACATGGCGGTTCCCCTTGGCAAAACGGGTTGTGTTTTCGGGACGCGACGCTGCGCTGGGGGTCGCGCCTAAAGGCAAGGGCTGCAAGATGCGCGGCTGAAGTTGCCGAAGATATTTATTATCGTAATCGTTAAAAACATTTGCGGCAAGACCGGATATTTGAGTCTCGCCTGTCGCCTTTGCCGCCGCCGGACTCGACTCGTGCCGGGGGCCGCCGCAAGAACGCACAGTCACAACATATTGTAGTTACAAAAGAAAACCGGTCAGCAGAATCATGACGATGCCCAGGGGCGCTATAAATTTACAGCTGAAGTTTATGTAGCGCATCCACAAAGGCAAGCGGCTTTCTTTGCACTCCGTTTCATGTCCCACGCACAACTCGTCAATAAAAGCGCGATTATTGACCCAACCCATGAGCAGGCAGGCGGCGGAGACGTTAATGGGCATCAGAATGTTCAGAGTAATGTAGTCCATGAAATCAAAAGGCGTAAGCCCAAAGAGTGTGCCCAAGTTCGCGCCCCCAAAGGACCAGCTGGCCGGGATGCCGGCCGCAAAGCTTGCCGCGGCCACGGCCCAGCAGGCGATATTGCGTTTTACCCGGTACTGGTCAATGAAGTAGGCCACAATGGGTTCGATAATAGAGACCGATGAAGTCAGCGCGGCCACAAGCAAAAGCAGAAAGAAAACCACAGCGAAGACGGCGCCTCCGGGCATGGCTTTGAATACGGCCGGCAGGGTGATGTAGGTAAGGCCCGGCCCTGCTCCCGGTTCCATGCCGAAGGCGAAAACCGCCGGCAAAACCATAAATCCGGCCATGATTACGCAAGCTGTTTGCAGAGCGATGACCCAGAGCGCGGCCTTGGTCATGGTTTCATGTTTGGGCATGTACGAGCCGTAAGTGAGCATGGCCCCAAAGCCTAAAGACAGCGAAAAACAGGCGAACCCCAAAGCGTCGATGCAGACCGCCGGAGTAATTTTGCCAAGATCCGGGATGAGAAAAAATTTGATTCCGGCCATGGCGCCCGGCAAGGTGACCGAGCGGATGATCATGGCCAGCATGAGTATGAACAAAAGCGGCATCAGAAACTTGCTGACCCTTTCAATGCCCTGCTTTACGCCGCCCAGAATGACGCCTACCGTCAGGCACATAAACAGGGCAAAAAAGATCAGACTGTAAACAGGATCGCCGATGAAGCTGAAGAACTGCGCTTTAAATCCGGCCGCGCTGTTCGGGGAAAACAGAGAGCCGGTGAGCGCTTTGAGCAGATAGCCCACAGTCCAGCCGCCGATTACGCAGTAAAAAGACAGGATAATGAACCCGGTGATCAGGCTGGAATAGCCCCAGAAGCTCCAGCCCTTTCCGCCCAAGGCGCGGAAAGCGCCCACCGCGTCGGTATGCGTGGCGCGGCCGACGGCGAGTTCAGCCAGCATCATGATGATGCCTATGCCGAGCACCGCCGCGAGATAAATGAGCAAAAAAGCGCCGCCGCCCCCGGCGCCGACCATATACGGAAATTTCCAGACGGCCCCGAGGCCGATGGCGGACCCCGCCGCAGCCAGCACAAACCCAAGGCGTGAGCCCCAGAATCCTCGTTCTTTAGTCATAAAAAACCCTTTTTCATGTCTGCCGGGCGCTGGTTATGACTCCGGCATGGCTGTCTCTGGGCATATATAATGAAGGGCGCGAGTAAAGCAAATATAAAAAGAGACTTCAAACTTGCAACAGCGGATTTAATGCCGCGCGCAACAAGAAAGAAAAGAGAGGAGCCGCAAAGCCCCTCCCTTCCTTGCTGCTTGGATCGCGCTTAATTTAAAAGACGTAACTGCCCAAAAAATCTCCTACAATGCCGATAATGCCCATGATAAACACGAACGCGCCCCATTTGGAGCGGTAAATGAACAGCCGGGGCACCTTCTGCATAAGGGCCACAGGCATAAGATAGGCATACATGGCTATGATGGGCGCGGACAGCGCGCCGATGATTTTAAGGATCGGCGGGTTAAACACAGCCAGGAACCACAGTGCGGCAAACAGAATAAAGGTCATGACCAGGTTGATCTTCCTGATATTGAGGTGTTCCCTCTTTTCCGGATGGCTCCAGGTTATCAACCGGGTAAAAATGCCTACCAGGCCTTCGCGCGTGCCGGTAAAGTGTCCGAAATATGAGCTGGAAATGGCCAGGAAAGCGATAATAGGGGGTATGTATGTCAACAACGGTTGGTTGAAGTTCAAGGATATGGTAGTCAAAACATCCACGTTGTTTTCTTTGGCTTGGGCCATCATGGCCGGAGTGGTGGACAGAATCATGGAAAACACAAAAAACATGACGAAGATGAGCAGGATAAGGGCCGTCCACTTAATGACCTTGTCCGAACGTTCGACCGCTTCTTTCTTATCGGTGTATTCCTGGCCGTAAAAAGCGCCCAGTGAAGAGCACACGGGCGAAAAGTTCATGGCGAAGACCAGTACAGGAAAAAGAAGCAGGAAGTTTTTGATGAATTCCGTGGGGGTTACCGATACGGCGAAGGTGGAAGGGTTCCAGTAGGGAATCATATATAAGGACATGGCGGCCAGCAGGAAAATGAGGGGGAAGGTGATGATGGAGGTCACCGTGACCATAAGCCGACTGCCGCCCAAAAGCACTAAAGTCATGAGGGCCAGGAGCACAAAAGTAAGAATGGGTCTTGATATTTCTCCCATACCCAATTGATTGGTCATAAACGAGCCCACAATATTGGTGATGCCTGTGGCGTAGCCGATACATATGCTGATAATGGACAGGAAATAAAGTATCGACACAGCAAAGGCGACATTGGAGCCTAGATCGTATTCAACAGCGCCGAGGATGTCGGTTTTTTGGGGGCAGGAAGCCACAATGCGGGTGATGCCCCGATGGGCTACATAGGTTATGGGGAAAATAATCAAAGTTAATAAAATAGTGGGCCAGATGCCGCCTACTCCAGCCCGGATGGGCAAGAACAAAATTCCCGCGCCGACCGCGGTTCCGAAGCATGTTAACACCCAGCCCTTGTCAATATGGTTCATCTTCATAACGTCTCCTGCTTATCAAGCTTGTAGCGTTTGCCGTCGGTCTGGGCGTCCTTTGCGGGAACGGCCCCATACTTTGAGGTATAATTTATATGTATAGAGATATGTCATATCAGTGCGATGTAAATAGCAGTTCTTCACTTCAGGCAAAATGGCTTAATTGTGGGGCGGCCTGGGGAAAAAATTACTGTTGGCGGTTCAGCCGGCATCTGGTATCAGCAGGGAGTGGCGGAAGCTAGAGCCGGCAATGGCCCGGCGGAAAAAATTTCCCTCTTTCGCCGACAGGACCTGACATTGGCCAACAACTCCACCGCTCCTGAAAAATCTGCACGCCCGGGCATGTCCCTGGGGCTGGCCGCCATACTCATGGGCGGATCCGTATTTCTGTCCAGATTCATGGGACTGATTCGCGATAAAGTTATTTCTTACTACCACGGCGCCGGCGGTGAAGCGGACGTGTACTTCACCTCTTTTGTGGTTCCGGACTTCATCAATTATCTTTTGGCCGGCGGTTATTTCTCTATCACCCTTATTCCCTTGCTGGCCGGATATTTCGCTCGCGATGAAGACAGCGCCTGGCGATTATTTTCCGCGGTCTTTTGGTGGGTAATTGTTGTCAGCGTGTTGTTTACCTCGCTGGCCGGCGTCCTGGCCGATCCTCTGGCTCGCTTGGTCGGCCCCGGCTATAGTCCGGAGCTTCAGGAGCGCCTGGCCTTTTTTCTGCGCATTATTTTGCCGGCTCAGGTGTTTTTTCTGCCTGGCGCATGCCTTACGGCCATTTTGTATATCCGTCGCCGTTTTTTTATCCCGGCGCTTACACCGCTGGTGTATAACGGCGCGATTATATTGGGCGGCATAGTTTCGGGGCGGCAGGGCATGGAAGGGTTTTGCTGGGGCGTGCTGGCCGGCGCTTGCCTCGGCAGTTTTATTTTGCCTTTGTGGGCGGTGGCGCGGGGCGGCCTTAAGCTGGGCATGCATTTTCGCCACCCGGGCTTGCCGCGTCTGGTGCTTCTGGCCTTGCCGCTGATGCTCGGTCAATCCCTTGTGGCGCTTGATGAACAGTTCGCGCGGATATTCGGCAGCATTTCCGGCGAAGGCACGGTGAGTCTGCTAAATTATGCCAGACGCCTCATGCAAGTTCCGGTGGGCGTGGTGGCCCAGGCCGCCGGAGTGGCCTCGTTTCCTTTTTTGGCTGACCTTGCGGCGCGGGGCGAGCTGGACAAACTTAAAGAAGTGTTGTCCGTGGCGCTGCGCAATATTTTAGCGGTGCTCATCCCGGTGTGCGTTTGGATGATGTTGGCCGCGGAACCGATCATCCGGCTGATTTATGAGCAAGGCAGATTCAGTCCTTCCTTTACCGGCGAAACAGCGCTTCTATTGCGAATCATGCTGGCCGGAGTCGCCTTTTTGGGAGTTCAGCAGCTTATCGGCCGGGCCTTTTACGCCCGTCAGGATACTCTGACCCCGGCCTTAGTGGGCACTGTGGCGACAATTCTCACTTTACCGCTATATTGGTATTTGTCCCGGGCCTTTGGCGCCGGCGGCATCGCCACAGCCGGTGTGATCGGGGTGTGCATGTATACGGCGGCGCTGTCCTTTATTTGGAAACGTCGGCTTGGGCAGGGCACTTTTTCGCATT
>CBDTYX010000100.1:0-7223 GCA_965364745.1 uncultured Desulfovibrionaceae bacterium
GTTCCCCTCTCCCGGGCCCTCTCCCCTCCTGAACCCGAATTGGAGGGGGCGGGGCAAGTTTTAAAAATGGCTTATGAAAACAGCCTTCACCAAAAACAACGATTACAGTGAAGTTTTGCCCAGCACTTCACAAATCATATTGTCATAAGCCGAAGTCAGGCTAAAAGTTTCCACGGCCATGCGTTTGCGAAATTCCAGCGACACGCGGCCGTTGTTGTTGCTCATCATGTCCATAAGCTCCGCATAGTGGCTGACCGCCGGCAAAACCAGGATACTATGAAAATTTTTGGCCGAAGCCCGCAGCAGGCAGGGTCCGCCGATATCAATTTCTTCCACCAGGTCGCGCAGGTTCGCTTTTTTCTCCGCAGCAGCGGCAAAATTATATAAGTTGGCCACCACGCAGTCAAAAGGCCGAATTTTGCATTCTTGCAGCGTGTTTACGTGTTCGGGGTTGTCTTTGTCGGCCAGGATGCCGCCGTGAATGAACGGGTGCAAAGTTTTCACCCGGCCGTTCAAAATTTCCGGAAAGCCGGTAACTTCGCTGACCGGCGTGACCGGCAAGCCCGCCTGCTTAAGGGCCTTTTCCGTGCCTCCCGTGGAAACCAGCTCCACACCTTTCTCGACCAGAAAGCGGGCCAGGTCGACCAGCCCGGTTTTATCGGTAACGCTGAGCAGCGCTCGTTTAATGGGTAAATTATCCATATTCTCTCCTGAAATTTATACAGCGAAGTATCCCATAATTTTATCTGAATTTGAACCCTTTTCCGTTTGCCCGGCGCCGGGGAATTTTTGCCGGTCTGCCGAATTGGCACAGTCCCTGCTTTACAACCCCCGAAGGGAATATTTTTCCCCATGAGGCAAGAAGCATGTTGCAGATATTATTTATGGGCAGTGTCGTGGCCGCCGCAGCTGTTGTTGTTTTACGCAGCCGCCCGGTCGCCGTCCCGGTTCCGCTTTGCGCAAGCCGCGAAAACACGCGGACCAGGAGAAGAAAATTATGATGAGTTCTCTGTATATCGGCGCAGTAGGCATGATCGCCCTGGGCGACGGCATGCAGGTGGTGGCCAACAACCTGGCCAACGTCAACACTGTGGGCTTTAAGGAGCGCATGGCTCTGTATCAGGATTTGTACAATTCCTACCAGACCGCGCCCAGCAACAACGTGACCAACCTTTCCCAGCAGGGACACGGGGTCAAGCTCAGCGCCATCTCCACCCGGTTTTATGAAACCGGGGCCATGCAGGCGGGCAGCGACGCCATGGATATGGCCATTTCCGGCAAGGGCTTTTTCAAAGTCAGCGACAACGGCAAAATCGCCTATACCCGGGCCGGCAACTTTCGCTTCAATAAAGAAGGCTATCTGGTTGAGCCGAACGGCTATGTGCTTAACAGCAAAACCGGCCCCATTCAGCTCAACCCGGCACAGCTGACCATGCCGGCCAAGGCCACCGGCACGGCCAAAATAGTCTCCAACTTAGGTATGGGCGACGCCATGGCCACCAGCGCCACTGATCCGTTCTTCAGCATGGTCGGGCATTGGAGCGGCCTGAATGATCCCCCCTTAGGCGAAGCCAGCAGGGGCTTTCAAGACCAGGTCTCCGTTTATGATAAAAACGGCCAATCCCACGTGCTTACGATCTCTTACGACAAAGTGGACGTCACCACGGACGGCCGGAAGATTTTTCAATACGTCATCGGCATGAACCCCAGCGAAGACGGCCGGGCCGACTACGCCGGCACTGACGGCGCCGGCATTCTGGCCACCGGAACCATGACTTTCACGGCTTCGGGCCTGTTGCAGGATATGACCGCATATACGCCCACAGGCGGAGGCGCCGCTGTCGGCAACCTGAATAACTGGCAGGGAATCGCCGTGGGCGCGGACGGCATTCCGTTGCAACTCACCTTTAAAACATACGATGCCAACGGCCTGCCCACCGGCACGACCACGCAAAGCCTGAGCCTGAACCTGGGCATGAACTCGGCGCCGCCCAGCGGCGGCGGTTCGGGCACCGCGGCCGCTGTGGGCACAAACCCGGCCAATCTGCCGGGCTACACGGCCGGCGCCTCCCTGCCCGTACCCACCAACACCAGGGACCTGACTACGGCTTATGCCGGCGGCTCCTCCAACCAGTACAGAACACAAAACGGATATGGGCAGGGTGGTCTGGTGCGGCTCAGCATAAACACCGGCGGCGTTATTTCCGGACAATACAGCAATGGGCAGAGCCTGGATCTATTTGAAGTGCCCCTGTATCGTTTCAACGGCGAACAGGACCTCCACGCCGAGGGCAGCAACCTGTTCACGCCTACAAACCTGTCCGGCCCGGCCCAGGAAGGCACGGCGGGAACCGAAAACTTCGGAAGCATTTACGGCAACAGCCTGGAGTTGTCCAACGTGGATATGGCCAGACAGTTCGCAAGCATGATCATCACCCAGCGCGGCTTCCAATTTAACAGCAAAGTGGTGACCACCGCCGACACCATGCTGCAGCGGGCCATTGAATTGAAACGTTCATAATTGGAAAGTTTAATCCTTCCAGTCCCCAAAATGGGCGGGCGCATAACGCGTTCGCCCTTTTTTCGGCGCCAAGCTGAAAAAAGCTTTCGTTCATCCCTAACTTGCCTGCTTTTTAGTTTTGCGGTAGAGATTTACAATCTGCTTACAGAAAATAAATTTTCCGGCCGAAACCGGGTTATCTCCGTCAGGCCAAGCGGTAAAGTATGGAATTTCCCGATGCCGGCTCTCCTGAGCCTTTAAAAACCGCTGTTGACTTCCCTCAAGCCGGGCTGTCGCATTTTTTGCGTCTAGGCCTGGATATAGGCTCCACCACCATTAAAGCCGTTTTAGTGGACAACGAGGACAACATCCTGTTCTCCCGTTATGAGCGCCATCTGTCCCATATCCAAGGCAGCCTCGCCAAAATACTCGCTGAAATCGCCGCGGAATTTCCGGGCGGCGCGGCGCTGGGCACCTTAACCGGCTCCGGCGCCATGCTCTTGTCCGAACACCTGCGCCTGCCTTTCGTGCAGGAAGTCATCGCCGCCAGCACCGCCGTGCGCAAAGTAATTCCTGAAGCGGACGCGGCTATTGAACTCGGCGGCGAAGATGCCAAACTAACCTTTCTTTCCGGCGGCATTGATCAGCGCATGAACGAAACCTGCGCCGGCGGCACCGGAGCCTTTATTGATCAAATGGCGGTTTTGCTGAAAACCGACGCTTCCGGCCTTAATGAATTGGCCGCCTCCCACCAGACCCTCTACCCCATTGCCTCGCGCTGCGGCGTATTCGCCAAAACCGATGTGGTGGCTCTGCTCAATGAAGGCGCTTCCCGCAACGACATCGCGGCCTCCATTTTCCAGGCTGTCGTGGACCAAACCATTGGAGGACTCGCCTGCGGTCGGGCCATCACCGGAAAAGTGGCCTTTTTGGGCGGGCCTTTAAATTTTTTATCCGAGCTGCGGCAGCGGTTTATTGAAACCCTGAAGCTTGCCCCGGAAAATATTATTTTCCCGGAACGGGCCGAACAATTTGTGGCTTTAGGCGCGGCCCTGTCCACCCATGGCCATACGCCGGTGTATTTTTCCGAACTGCTCACTTTGCTGAAAAACCTGGATCAGAGCCAGCTTAGCGGACACAGCGAAAGCATGCCTCGTTTGTTTGGCAGCCAGGCGGAATATGACGCTTTTATCGCCAGGCATGAGGTTGCGCCCACTCAGGAAGATATGTCCGCAGTGCGCGGCCCGCTGTTTCTGGGCCTGGACATGGGCTCCACCACGGTCAAAGCGGTGCTGCTGGATGAAGACGCCAATGTGCTGACTTCCCGCTACATCTGGGGCCGGGGCGACGCCCTGGGCGCGGCCCGCAAAGTTGTTCTCGACATCTTAAAAGCCGTTCCGGAGGGAGCCTTCATCCGCCACTGCGCGGTCACGGGTTACGGCGCGGCCATGCTGCGCTCGGCCTTGGGGTTTGATATTGAAGAAGTGGAAACCATGGCCCACTTCAAAGCCGCCAACCACGTTCTGCCCGGCGTGAGTTTCATTCTGGATATCGGCGGCCAGGACATCAAATGCATGCAGGTTAAAAAGGGCAACATCCAGCGCATTTTCCTCAACGAAGCCTGCTCGGCCGGATGCGGCGCTTTTATTGAAACCTTTGCCGAATCTTTGGGGTTCACGGTGCAGGAATTCACCAAAGCCGCCCTGTGGAGCAAAAATCCCCTGGATTTGGGCTCGCGCTGCACGGTATTCATGAACTCCAAGGTGCGCTGCGCCCAGAAAGAAGGCGTGGACGTGGAAGACATCGCAGCGGGTCTCGCCTATGCCGTGGCCCGCAATGCCCTGTATAAAGTCATCTGCATCCGCAACCCTGACGATTTGGGCGATAAAGTGGTGGTTCAGGGCGGGGCGTTCATTAATAATGCCCTGCTGCGCGCTTTTGAAGTCATTTTGGGCCGGGAAGTGGTAAGGCCGCCTCTGCCCGGACTCATGGGCGCTTTCGGCGCGGCCCTGGTGGCCAGGGAGCGCGCCGACGACGCCTCACGCAGTACATTGCTCAGTCTTGCAGAGCTGGAAGCTTTTTCTTCGGAAACCCGCACCCAGCGGTGCATGCTCTGCGGCAACCGCTGCCTGCTGACCGTCAGCGACTTTCCGGGCGGCCGGCAGTTCGTGTCCGGCAATAAATGCCCCAAAGGCGCGGGCAGCGCGCCCCAACTTTCGGCGCCCAATCTTTTCTCCGAGCGATATGAGAAAATCTTCAACTACGAGCCGCTGCCGGCCGATCAGGCTCCACGCGGGGTAATCGGCATTCCCCGAGTGCTGAACATGTATGAGAACTACCCGCTGTGGTTCACCATTTTTACCGAGCTCGGCTATTCCGTCCAACTTTCCTCCAAGTCGTCGCGTAAACTGTTCGAATCCGGCCTGGCGTCCATTCCCTCGCAAACCGTGTGCTACCCGGCCAAGTTGGTGCACGGGCATGTGCTCGACCTTATAAAGCGGGGCGTCAAACAAATCTTCTATCCCTGCATACCTAAAGAGGGCCAGGAAAGCGACCACGCGGACAACAACTTTAACTGCCCCATTGTCTGCGGCTATCCCCAGGCCGTGGATCTTAATGTGGATGACCTGGTCGCCCAGGGCGTAAAAATGATCAATCCCTTCCTGCCCCTGGACAACCCGCGCCGCCTGGCCGCCCGGCTGGCCGAGGAATTGGGCCTGCCCAAGTCCGACGTCAAACGGGCCGTAAGCAAAGGCTTTAAAGAAGTAGGCCGTCTGCGCGACGAACTGGCCGCCAGGGCTGAACAGGTTTTAGCCGATGTGGAGGCCTCGGGAGGCACCGCCATTGTTTTGGCCGGGCGCCCTTACCACCTGGATCCCAAAGTGCACCACACCATTCCCGACCGCATCGCCCAGGCGGGCGTGGCCGTGCTTGCCGTGGACGATGTTATGCATCTGGCTTCTCCCCTGCTCGGCCTGCGCGTGGTCAACCAGTGGACCTATCACTCCCGGCTGTACCGCGCCGCTGCTGTGGTGGCCGAGCGCCCCTATTGCGAGCTCATTCAACTGACCTCATTCGGTTGCGGGCTGGACGCCATTACCTCCGAACAGGTGGAAGAGGTTCTTGACGCCAAACAGCGCGTCTATACCCTGATCAAGGTGGATGAAGGTTCGAGCCTTGGCGCGGCTCGTTTGCGGGTCAGCTCTTTGCTGGCGCTTATTGCCGAGCGGCGGCGCAAAGAAGCCGCCGGGGCGAAAATAAGCCGGGAAATCCACTCCGAGCGAGCCTTACGCGAGCACGAGCACTTAACGCATGCAACTGTGGAAACCATGATTCCGGAGCCCCATCTGCAAAACACCGACCTTTCCCTGGCTTCCTGCATGCCGGTGTTCAGCAGTGAAATGCGCGAAACCCACACCATCCTGGCGCCCCAGCTCTCGCCCATCCATTTCCAGTTCATCGCCGCGGTCATGCAGGCCGAAGGCTACAATCTGGCGGTGCTGCCCGACGTCAATGCCGAGACCATTGAAATAGGCCTGAAATACGTCAACAACGATCTCTGTTACCCGGCCATCATCACCATCGGCCAACTGGTGCAGGCTCTGACCTCCGGCAACTACGACCTGGAACGCACCGCCCTGGTCATGTCCCAAACCGGCGGCGTGTGCCGGGCCACCAACTACATCAGCTGTCTGCGCAAAGCCGTGGTCGACGCCGGATTCGGGCATATTCCAATTCTCTCGTTCAATATGGAGGGTTTCGGCAACAACCCAGGCTTCAAGATCACCGGGAGCATGCTGCGCCGCATCGCCTACGGCGGCGTTTACGGCGACTTGCTGCAGCGCCTGACCTGCCGGGCCAGACCCTATGAGCTCAGCGCCGGAGCGGTTGACGCCCTGGCCGAATATTGGGCCGCCAAATTCCAGGAAGCGCTCAAAGACGGCAGCCGGCGGGCCTTTACCCGCGCGGTGCGCGATACTGTGGCTGATTTTGAAAAAATCCCTTTGGGCCGCATGGACAAGCCCAGAGTGGGCATTGTGGGCGAAATTCTGCTCAAATATCACCCCGCGGCCAACAACAGGGTGGCCACGGTCATTGAATCCCTGGGCGGCGAAGTGACTCCCACCGATCTCATGGACTTTTTCCTGTATTGCGCCTACGGCGACATCGCCGACCGCGAACTCCTGCACGGCAGTTGGAGCCGGGCGGCCATGGCCAGAACGGTCATCGCCTATGTGGAATGGCTGCGCGACGACGTGCGCAAAGCTCTGGCGGGCAGCAAACGCTTTATGCCCCCGGGCCGGTTCATGCACCTGGCCGAGCACGGCCGCAACATCGCGAGCCTGGGCCAATGCGCCGGAGAAGGCTGGCTGCTCACCGCGGAAATGGCCGAATTTCTGGAAAATGGCGTGCCCAACATCCTGTGCGTGCAGCCCTTCGGCTGCTTGCCCAACCACATCATCGGCCGGGGCATGTTCAAAGAAATCAAACGCCGCTACCCCCACGCCAACCTCGCCGCCATAGACTACGACCCCGGCGCCAGCCAAGGCAACCAAATCAACCGCATCCGCCTGCTCATGGCCGTGGCCCTGGAAAAAACCCTGGTCCGCGCGGCCAGGCCTCTCCGATAGCGAATGGGGAATGCCTCCGGCGGCCAGAGAGAGGGCGCCGCCCTCCCTCTGGACTCCCTCCCGCGAAGGGGCTAAGCCCCTTTCGAAACCCT